>JAHHRF010000027.1 GCA_020025955.1 Sutterella sp. | reverse complement strand
GGTTTAGGCTGGGGCGAAGCCAAGAAGCGCTTAGCTGACCAGATCGACCGTGAGATTGGCCCCATGCGTGAACGCTATGAAGCCCTCATGGCGCACCCGGAAGAAATCGAAATCATCCTTCAGAAGGGGGCCGAAAAGGCTCGTCGCTACGCGCAAGAATTAATGGCGAAGTTGCGTCCGGCCGTGGGGCTCTCTCGCTTCACCGCGATTGAAACCAAGACGGAAAAGAAGGCTCAGAAAAAGGACGTCGCCCAGTTTAAGCAGTACCGCGAAGCGGACAATCGCTTCTACTTCAAGCTCGTCTACCAGGGTCGTGAACTCTTGGTGAGCGACGGCTTTGAAAGCGGTCGTGACGCGGGCCAATGGGTGGGTCGCTTAAAGCGTGAAGCCCAACTCATTGAAGGCGCTCCCGTGCACGCCCAAGCGGATGTGACGATGGACGACATCAATGCCGCCTTGCGCACTTTCTTAGAAGACTAATCCTTTTACGATTCGATCGACTTGTGACTGACACTACGCCTTTACTGACTCAAATCCCGGGCCCGCGTACGCTCTACGTGGGTCGGGAACGTCGTTTTTTAAAACGCGTGCGTATGACGATGCGCTATTGGTTGCGTCGCCCCTTCTACAAAAAGGAAGCCCTGCGCTTAATCACCTGGTTAAATGCGCATTCGTTGTGGCGTCCCTTGTTTGTGAAGGATCCCGTGCGTTTCCACTCGGTGATTTATCACTACTGCGATAAGCGCTTGAGTCCCAAGGAGCGCGTAGACGCCATCATCACGACGTTGACGGTACTGGAAGAAAAGCTCGGCGCTGAGCGCGTGAAAACCTTGGTGGAAACGGGGACGGTGGAACTCGCTCCCTTGACGGATACGTTGCGCCTGCACTTAAACCTCAATGCCATCGACTACTTTGAGGGGTACTTCTCCATCAACATTCAAGATGGCACGGACACGCGTTACTACGATGCGAGTTTCGGGTTAATTAATGCGTCGGACTTGTTGATGGCCAGCATCCAGGGCCCCAAGGGCGAGGGTGCGCAAGAGGCCGTTCGTCGTCTCACGAAGGCCCTTCATGGGGTGCGTCCCATGTTCTTGATGGTCGATGCGATGAAGCTCTTGGCGCAGAACTGGAATCTGGGGCTCACGGGCATTCCCTACGCGCAGCAAACCAAGGTGCGTATCAATGGTTCGCGCAAGGTCTACTTCAATTACGACGACTTCTGGGAAGAAAACGGCGGGACGCGTGAGGCCAACGCCTGGCGCCTGCCCTTGACGATCGAACGTCGTCCCTTAGAAGAGATTGCGAGCAAAAAGCGCAGCATGTACCGTAAGCGCTATGAAATGCTCGATGGGCTCGAAGCCCAGATGAAGGAGCGCCTTCGTTAATAGGTTTGGCGCTCCGTGACTACCTGGTCGAGCGTCCAATCATGCGCTTCAAAAAGGGTCTCTGGCACTTTGAATGCCTCCAAGCAAAGCCCGATGGTCTTCACGCCTCGGGCTTTGTTTGCGTCGAGGTAACGGTCAAAAAAGCCACCCCCATAGCCCAGTCGGTAGCCCGATGGCGTAAAGCCGACACAAGGGACCACAAGGAGATCGGGCGCGCACTCTGGTTCAGAAAGGGGCGCGAGGATTTTATAGGCGTCGGGCTCCAATGTCGCTCCCTCGGGATAGTAAAAGAAGCGCATCGCACCACCGCGCTCATGGATCCCTGGGAGCGCTAACGCGACCCCCGCAGTGCGCAACGTTTCGTAAAACGCGGGACTCAAAACGGGCTCATTGTGTATCGGGATGTAAAGCCCAACGGTCTTCGGGGCGTGGGAAAAAATCGCGTCTAGTAATCGGCGTTCCAACCCTGCCATGAGCGTTGGACTGTCGAGCGCCTCAGGACGGGGTCCATGTCGAAAGGTTTGTCGCCATGTGCGCTTGGCTTCTTTCTTCGCGCCGTCCGTAAGTTGATTAGAATGGTTCATAACTATTTCTTTTGCTTGACTCATCCACGCCGTACCGCATGATTAAAACACTGACTCTGACCTTGCTCTTGGCCAGTGGGCTTGCGCCCGCGATGGCCACGGACTCACCTAGCACGCCCGTTGCTCCGCAACCCGGTGCGAGCCCGTCGCCCGTGAGCGAGGGCGCCGTGCAGTCGACCCCGGTCACCACGCCTGAGACCCAAAGCGAAGCGGTACCCAATCCCGAAGAAATGGAGGCGCACTATCAGGCGGCCTTTTTAAAGGCACAGCAAGCGCGCCGTCGCGGTGACGTCAAGGCGTTGGAACAATTGAGCGAAGCCTTAAAAGGCTATGTGCTCGAAGACTATGTCGAATACTGGCGTCTTTATTATGCCCTAAAGAAAGCCCCCAACGAGGCAGAGAACCGCCAGGCGCTCCTGGACTTTATTCGCTCCCAGAAGGGGACTTATGTGGGTGAGCGCGCCACGGTGGACTACCTGTTGCTGCTCAATAAAAAGCTCGACAAAGCCCAATTCAATTCGCTCTACGCCAGCTTAGTGTGGAACCAAGATGACACGACGCTGCGTGGCTGGTACTACGTCTTAAATTTAGCGCCCAAAACCCCATCGCTCTACGCGGATGCCAAAGGCTTTATGCTCACACGTCCCGTCAAAGGGGAAGTGTTGGTGGCGCTCGCCCAGCGCATGATTGAATTAAAGCCCAGTGACACGGACGAAATCTTCAAAATCATTGCGCAACAGCGCCGTTGGACGAGCCTTCGTCAACTCACGGAGTCGCTCCCCAAGAAGCGCGTCCCCATGAACGCTGCCCGCCTCAAGTCGTTATTGCATAACCCGGTCGCCTACGACAAAAAGTATGGGCGCCGAGCTAAAGGCTTTGAATTGGAAATGCTCACGCTGCGACTCCTTCGCACGGATGACGACCGTGCGGCGGAGCGCTTAACGCAAAACCGCACGTATTTGAGCCGTGAGCGTCGAGGGCTCTTGTGGGCTGCGCTCTGCCACGAAAGCGCATCAGAGCTCAACGCCAAAGCCCCCGAATACTGCCGTAAAGCGCTCTTTACACACCCGTTACTCGCCAACAAGGATGACGTCTTGGCGTGGACGGCGCGCGCCTATATGCGGGCGGGGCACTGGACGAGCTTAAAAAATACGCTCTTAGCGATGAGTCCTGCCCAACGCCATGAAGAGACCTGGACCTATTGGTATGGGGTGGCGCTTAAGCACCATAACGAAATCACCAAAGCTCATGAGCAGTTTGCTCGTATTGCGAAGAACCGGTCGTTCTACGGGCTCTTAGCCCGTGAAGCGTTGCCGAGTGCACAGCGCCCGGCGCTCCCCTCCATTCAGAAAGAACCCGTGACGGTGAGTGAAACCCGTCAAACGCACTACAACGAGGATCCGAGCTTTATTCGTGCGCGCACCTTCTACGCCATGAACCTCTATAGCGAAGGGCATCGTGAGTGGAATTGGGCGCTGAGAAAAGTGCCACGCTCGCAATGGACCCAAGTCGCGCACTTGGCGGGCAACGACGGAAACCTCCACCGCATGATTAACACCAGTCTCAAAGCCCACACGCGGGGGGACTTCTTTGATCAACGCTTCCCGATGCCGTACCGAAGCACCGTGGAATTGCGCTCGCAAGAAGCCGGCATCCCCACGAGCTGGACCTACGGGATCATCCGTCAAGAGTCGCGCTTTATGGAGCGCGTGCACTCGGGCGTGGGGGCCGTCGGGCTCATGCAAATCATGCCCCAGACGGGGCATTGGTTAGCGAAGAAAATTGAATACACCGACTTTAAGTCGTCCACGTTGATTGAACCCGATGTGAACGTACGCTTGGGGACGCAGTATTTAGCCATGCTGCGAGAAAACTTTGAAGGCGATACGGTGCTCGCCACCGCCGCCTATAACGCGGGGCCGCGCCGTGCTAGCGCCTGGCGTGCACAAGTCAAAGCCCCCATGGATAGCGCGATTTTCATTGAGTCGATTCCCTTTTACGAGACCCGTGGTTACGTGAAAAACGTCTTCTTTAACCGTTACCTCTATGCGCAAGCCTTGGGTGAAACGATGCCCGCCTTTACGGAACTCGTGGGGAAAATCACCCCCAAGGCGGACCACCCGAGCCCCTTACCCTAATGGGAGATAAAGACGTGAAAACTTATATCGTTGGGGGCTATGTGCGTGACCAGCTGCTTCGCGACGCGGGGCAATCGATTCCTGAGAGCGATCGCGATTGGGTCGTGGTGGGCGCGCGCCCGGAAGACATGATTGAGGCCGGTTTTTTGCCCGTCGGGAAAGACTTTCCGGTCTTCTTGCACCCCAAAACGCACGAAGAGTATGCCCTTGCCAGGACGGAGCGGAAAACGGCGCCTGGCTACCACGGCTTTGTGTTTCATGCGGACCCGAGCGTCACACTCGAAGACGACCTTCGCCGTCGTGACTTAACGGTTAACGCCATCGCCATGGACGACGACGGTCACCTCATTGACCCCTATGGGGGTGAAGCCGACTTAAAGACACGCATCTTTCGTCATGTGAGTCCCGCCTTTAGCGAAGACCCCGTGCGCCTCCTTCGTGTAGCGCGCCTGCGCTCTAAACTTCCTGGCTTTAGCATTGCCCCTGAAACGCTCCAATTGATGCGTGACATGGTCACCTCGGGCGAGGCGGACCACTTAGTGGCGGAGCGCGTTTTCAAAGAAATGGAGCGCGCCTTGATGAGCGCGCACCCGAGCGCCTTTCTTGAGACGGTAGCGGCGATTGGGCTCACGAAACGCGTGCTCGTGGGACTTCCCACAGGGCATGAGACGTGTGGCTTGCTGGATCGCGCAGCCCAAAGCCAATTAGACCTTGAGAGTCGTATGGCGCTCTTAGCGATTGAGGCAACGTTTGACTCCACCTTTTTAAAGACGCTCGAACGCCTTCGCGTCCCCAAAAGCGTATCGGACTTTGTGGGGATGTGTGAGCGTGTGGGCGGCGCTTTGCCTGCGGTCTCGACGCTCAAAGACTGTGCGCCCCTCTTGGAGACGCTAGACGTGCTACGTCGCCCAGAGCGCTTTATGCGCTTAGAAGCGCTCACACGCTTTCTTGGGGGTGACACCACTCGGTGGGAAGCGGCACGCACGCGGTGGCAGTCGGTGGACGCCGGCGCCATTGCAAAAAAAGCCGAAACGCCTCGCGACATTCCGACTTTGATCCGTCAAGCGCGTTTGGATGCGCTTGAGATTTAAACAACGAGAAAACGACGTAGCCCTCTGACGCTTTTTCGGGCGTTAGCGAGCACATCAAAGTATTTTCGCCACTATCATAATCACCGCCGCCAAGATCAAGGTGCTCATGAGCGGGATTTCGACTTCAAAACGCCCGATTTTAAAGTAGATGTCGCCAGGCAAACGCCCCAAGCCAAAACGGCGCAAGGTCGGCATAAAGCCAATCACGAGCACTAAAACGGCAAAAAAGACAATAATCCAGCGCATAGGCGTCCGTTAACGAAAAAATCAATCCAGTGAGCTTAGGAGTCTAACACCCTTTGCCCACCGAACGGACCCAATCCTTTGACGCCTTTTCCCGTGACGACTCTGATGTTTATTCCTGGCTACAGTGATAATCCTGCCCTCATGCACCTCTTTATTCGTGCCCTGGAACTTCAGGTCATGGTGGGGGCCTATGCCCATGAATACGACGCCCCGCAACGTGTACTCGTTGACTGCGACGTCTGGGTCACCCAACAAGGTGACGGTGATTCGCTCGATAACGCCTTTAATTACGACCGTTTAGTGGAGGCCGCCCAAGCCGCCTTTCAAACGGGTCACGTGGTTTTGCAAGAAACGGCAGCTAAGCGTATTGCCGAGACGCTCCTCACGGACCCCGTGGTCCGCTGTGTGCGCGTACAAACCACCAAGCCCGACGCCTACGACACGGTCGAGGCCGCTGGCGTTGAACTCTGGCGATTTGCCCCCTAACTCCCTCTTTTTCCAACATAGGCGCCCTTATGGCCAACCAACCCATTGAATTCATTCGTTCCCATATCGATAGCGACCCCAGTGCGGAACCTGACGAAATCCTTCGCAAAGACAAAGACACGCGTCAGATGGGGATGAGCGCCCGCAATAAGAAGTCGGTCGCGGTGAAAAAGCTCGAAAAGCGTTTAGTGCGCTTAACGGCACAAGCCATCACGGACTACAACATGATCGAAGACGGCGACAAGGTGATGGTCGCCATGTCGGGCGGGAAAGATAGCTACGTGCTCTTAGACGTGTTGATGACACTGCAGAAGCGCGCCCCCATCCACTTTGATTTGGTGGCGGTGAACTTAGACCAGCACATCCCAGAGTTTCGTCGTGATGAATTGGCCGCCTACTTCGAGCAAATTGGCGTGAAGTGGCACATTGAAGATCAGGACACCTATTCCATCGTGCGTCGCCTGATCCCGTCGGGCCGCAACGTCTGTTCGCTCTGTGCACGCCTTCGTCGTGGGATTTTGTACCGCGTGGCCGATGAACTGGGCTGCAACAAGATTGCCCTCGGGCACCACATGGATGACATCGTCGCCACGCTCCTTTTGAATCAGTTCTATGGCGGTCGCTTAAAGACGATGCCGCCGGTGCTCCGTGCCGACAATGGGAAAAACATTGTCATCCGACCGCTTGCCTACGTGCGTGAATACGAAACGGAGAAATTCAGCCGCATTCGCAACCACCCCGTGATTGGCAAGGGGATGTGCGATGCCCAGCAAAACCAGAAGCGCCAAGAGATGAAAGCCTTGATTCGCGAGTGGGACAAAGCCTTCCCCGGGCGCGTCTACAACCTCTTCATGAGTGCCACGCGCGTGAGCCCCTCGCACCTCATGGATAAGCGTTTGTATAACTTCACCACGTTTGAGCACCAACGCTTTGACCCGACGGCCGGGGCCGATAATGACGCCGATGAGCTTTAATCCCGCTCTGCGCTAAGACAGCACGAATGGGTTTCGCTAGAATCTGTAGAACAAACTAAATGACCTGCTGTGTTCTTGAAGCCAGAACACCTGACAACCAATGAGGAATACCAATGAGAACCCGATCGATGAAAGTCATTGATATGGCGGTGCAAAAAGTCGCCACGATCGAACCCAACAAAAGCATCAAGGACTGCGCCAAGCAAATGCGCACCGAGCATGTGGGCAGTTTGGTTGTGGTGGACGAACACCACGTACCGATCGGCATGATTACGGACCGCGACCTCGCCATTGAAGTGATCGCCCTGGGCCGTGATGCGGACGCCTTAAAGGTTGAAGACGTGATGACGACCCCCGTCGTGACCGCCTACACCGATGAAAACATGGTGGTGGCCTTAGCGCGCATGCGTGAATTCGGGATTCGCCGTTTGCCCATCGTGGATGAAGACGGCAAGTTGGTGGCGGTTATTTCAAACTCCAACTTAATTGAAGAGTTGTCCACCTTGTTGGATAGCTTGGTGCGTAACATCCATTCCTCCAAGACCCGCGAAGTGGCCTTGCGTTCGGAATAAACACAAATACGCCAAAGACAAAAAAAGTCGACCCGGTATCGAATCCGAGGGTCGACTTTTTTTTCGTCGCCTTTGAGCGACAAAACGCTTTTTGATTACTCGTCTTGCCCACTTAAGCGCTTATAAAAGACATCACGCTTTTGCCCCGTCACTTTGGCGGCAGCGGCCGAGAGTTTCGACGCGGGAAGGAGCGGCTTTAGCACCTCTAACCAGCGTAAGGTCTCTTCCGAAAGGCCGTCCTCGACTTCCACTTCTTCGTCAATCAAAATGACGTATTCCCCACGGGGCTGATGGTTCTCTGCCCACGTGGCTAATTCGTCAGCCGTCATCGACGAAAACGTTTCAAATTTTTTCGTGATTTCACGCGCCACCACAATGTGGCGACCGGGGCTAGAGAGCGCGGCCAAGTCTTTCAACAAGTCCACCACACGGTGCGGCGCCTCGTAAAGCACGAAGGGCTCCGCGCGACTGAGCCACTTTGTCAGAGCTGTGCGACGGGCCTTCGTTTGCGGGGGCACAAACCCCACAAAACTGAACCCTTGTCCCGACAAGCCAGACGCCGAGAGCGCCGTAACCACTGCAGAGGCGCCGGGTACGGGTACAATAGTAAAACCCGCTTTTCTAACGGAATGCACCACTTTCGCGCCCGGGTCGGAGACACACGGCGTACCCGCATCCGTCACTAAAGCAATGCGCTCACCTGCGTCCAAGCTTTCGATCAGGCGTTGTGCGCCTTCACGCTCGTTGTGTTCTCGCACAGAGACCAAGGGCTTGTTGATCCCGAACTTGTCTAACAACTTTCGGGTTTCGCGCGTATCCTCCGCCGCGATGCGATCCGCTTTGGCAAGCGTCCATAAGGCGCGCAGGGTAATGTCACCCAAGTTACCAATGGGTAAGCCCACAATATAGAGGGCGCCCGTTGGCATCGATTGGGTTTCTAACCCCGCCGTTTGCATGAGCGTATTTGAGATCCACGTTTCGTTTTGGAATTCCATCGTGACTATTCCGTCTGTTATCCGTTCATTGATTGTATCGACTCTTTTGGTCGCCGTAAGCGCTCAGGCGGAAGAAACCCCGCTTTCGCCCCTCTCGCCGATTGAAGAAGTCCCAGCCGTTGCCATCACGCCCGACACTCCCGAAGAAAAAGAAGGGATGTTAACGGACGTGCTCACGGCGGCCTCGCACACCTTACCCAACCAGGAGGCGGTGCTGGATCCCTTTGCGCCGGCCCCCGAATATGCGATGACGGTCGCCTTTTTAATGCCGCCCGATGGGTCGCCCGTGTTGGCCGCAGCGAAAATCGTCGCCAATGGCGTGGTGGCCGCGGGGGAAAACGCCCAGCCCCCGGTGCGCGTCTTGCAGATTGAAGCGCCTGAGAACGTCACCCTTCAAGATCAATTGGACGCCGCCGTCATGGCGGGTGCCAACTTAGTGATTGGCCCCATTGAAAAGCGTCAAGTCGAAGCCTTGGCAAAACTCCCCATGCTTCCCCTTCCGGTCTTGGCGTTAAACATTGTGGAAAGCGCCCAGCCCACGCCGATGGGGCTCACGATGATGGGGATTTCAACGGAAAACGAAGCCCGTGATGTGGCGGCGTTAGCCATTCGTGAGGCACGACAAGAGCTCGACAAAACGCCCGATGCCGCCCCGTTATCGGTGGCGATCATTGCCATGCATTCGCCCCATGAAGAGCGTTTAGCCCAGGGCTATGAATCGGTACTCCTCCAAGAAGGCGTCCCCTTTACGCGCTTTTATGTGGATACGCCCGAAGAAATGAAGGCGTTACGTGACACGTTAGCCGCGAAACTCTCCGACGAAGACCGCCAGGCCCTCAACGAAGAGCGTCAAAGTATTTTGGCTGCGCCCAATTTGGATGAAAAGACGCGTGAGCGTCGTTTAAAGCGTTGGAAAGATAAGGTTCGTGCCCAAGAGGCCACGTCCGCCTCGGACTTCCAGGTCGCCTTGCTGGCAACCGATATCCGTATGGCGAGCCTCGTGCGTAACCTCCTTCCCTTAAAGACGGAAGTGTGGGCCACATCCACCGCCAATCCTGGGGATCCGCGCACGAGTTCCACCGCCATGACCTTAAGCTATGATTTAAACGGCTTACACTTTGCGGATTCGCCTTTGTTAGTGAAGTACACGGACGCCTTATTCCAGCAGAAATATAAGACGCCGTTGCCCTATTCCACGGCCGCGAAACGCCTCTTTGCCTTTGGGGCGGATGCCCTTCAGGTGGCCGAACACTTAGCCAAGGCCGAAACCCGCTTTGATTTGCGCGGGGAAACCGGGCGACTTGCTTTGAAGGCGGGCGCGCACGTCATTGATCGTCAGCCGGACCATATTCGTATTGAAAATGGCACCTTGATTGATGAAGATTTAACGCCCGCGGAACGACTCGCAGCGGAGGCTCAGCCCGAGGCGGTGCCCGAGGCCGCCCCCACTGAAGACGTGACGGCGTTACCCAAAGCGCAGGAACATTTTGACGTTCCGTCGCCCTTGGCAGTGATGCCCGTGGTGATTAGCACCGACGCCCAGTAATCTGAGTAGTACGCACTTAATTTTCTAGAAGGAGGCATTGGCCTCCTTCTACCCCTTTATACACATCGATTTTTTATGCCTTTAATCGCCTTAATGAACGCCCAGGCTGCCTGGGGAGATTTACCGCTCTTAGACAATGCGAACCTCAGTATTGAGCCCGGGGAACGTGTCGGCTTGATTGGCCGCAACGGCACGGGGAAAAGTACGCTCTTGTCGATTTTGGCAGGAAAAACCGATTTGGACGACGGGGAATGCCGTCGTGTGGATGGGCTCATTGCCCACTACGTCGAGCAAGAACCCCATTTACCCGACGCCCCCACGATTAAAGAAAGCTTGGCCCTTCGCGGGAAACTCCACGACGAACACGATGAACGTATTCGTTGGCGCCAGATGGCCAAACTCGAAGAGCTCCTCATTCGTTTTGGGCTCGACCCCGAGCGCAATCTCGAAAAGATGAGTGGCGGGGAAAATAAGCGTGCTGCCTTGGCGCTCGCCTTTACGTTGTTGCCCGACTTATTGCTCTTAGACGAACCCACGAACCACTTGGACGTGGAAGCTATCAAACTCTTGGAGCAGTTACTCAACACCGAATACCGCACCCAGAAAGCGGCCGTCTTGATTACCCATGACCGCCTCTTCTTGGATGAAGTGGTCACGCGCATTGCGGAATTAGACCGTGGGCAGCTTCGCAACTACCCTGGCACCTTTAGCCAATACGAAGCCGTCAAAGCCAATGAGTTGGCCGCAGAAAACTTGGAGCGTCAACGCTTTGACAAATTCTGGGCGCAAGAAGAAGTCTGGATTCGTAAAGGCATTGAGGCGCGTCGTACCCGTAACGAAGGGCGCGTGCGTCGCTTAGAAGAATTACGTCGTCAACGTGAAGCCCGACGCGATCGCATGGGCAACATGGCGCTCACCATTGATTCGGGGGAAAAGTCCGGGAAAATCGTGGCGGAGGTGAAAGGCCTCACCCAACGCTTTGGTGACAAAACCGTGGTGGAAAACCTCGACTTTACGCTCATGCGTGGGGATCGCTTAGGGCTCATCGGCCCCAATGGCGCGGGGAAATCCACCTTAATTAAGTTGTTGCTCGGGAAGTTAACCCCCACTTCGGGTGAAGTCAAACTCGGCACCAACTTAAAAGTGGCGTACTTTGACCAGTTGCGCGACCAATTGGATGAAACCAAGACGGTGGCGGAAACCATTTCGCCGGGGAGCGAATGGGTCGAAGTGGGCGGGCAAAAAAAGCATGTCATCGCCTACATGGGTGACTTCTTATTCCCGCCGCGCCGCTTAAATGTGCCGGTGAGTTCGTTATCGGGGGGTGAGAAGAATCGCCTCCTCTTAGCGCGCCTCTTTGCCTTGCCCGCCAACCTCATCGTCTTAGACGAACCCACGAACGACTTGGATATTGAGAGCTTGGAAATGCTCGAGCAGACGCTCGCTGGCTACCCCGGCACCATCATCTTGGTGAGCCATGACCGACGCTTCTTAGATAACGTCGTCACCGAAGTCTTGGCTCCTGAAGGCAATGGCCAGTGGCGTGAATACGTCGGGGGCTATGCCGATTGGTTGCGTCAACGTCCCGAAGCGCCGAAATCGGAAGAACCCGCCCCGAAGCCCACTAAAGCGCCGGAGCGCGTTCGAGTGCGCACCCAGAAAAAACTCAGTTACAAAGAAACGCAAGCCTTAGCACAGATTCCTCAGAAAATTGAGGCGCTGGAAGCGGAACAAGCTGGCTTTGTCGAAAAGATGGCCGAGCCCAGCTACTACGACCAAAGTCCCGAGGCGATCCAAGCCGATGGGGCTCGCTTGCAAGCGATTGAAGAAGAGCTTCTCGAACTTTTCGAAGAGTGGGAAGCCCTGGAAACCAAACGTCAAGCACTCGAAGGGGATGCATAATCCCTGAGGTTTTGTGTGCCAACCTACCCAAAATGGGATAGGCTATACCCGTTTAACATTTGACCGTTTACAAAGGAAATAACGTGACTGTTGCTGCCCTTTCCGATACGTTTGATTTAAGCGCGTTTTCGACTTTAACGGACTTAATGCGTAACAGTATCGCGCGTTACGCCAACGCTGAAGCGTTACGTCAATTCAATAAAGAAACCAAAGCCTGGGAATCCCACACCTACGAAGCCGTCGGTGAAAAGATTGCCGCGTGGCAAAAGAGCTTTTGTGCCTTGGGGCTCGAGCGCGGGAGTCGCGTCGCGATTTTGATGCCCAATAGCGTGGACCATGTCTACGCCGATCAGGCTGTGCTCGCCAATGGGCTCGTACCCGTGCCCTTGCATGCGATTGATACGCCGGGGTCTTCCGCCTTTATCATCATCGACAGCCAAGCCCAAGTCTTGGTGACGAGCTCGTTGAAGCGCTGGCAACAAATTGAAGCCACGGGTGTGCCGTGCCCTGATTTGCACACGGTGGTGATTGCCGATCCCAACGAAGTGATGCCTGAGCCCATGGAGGGCGATGCCGTGAAGCTTTTCAACCTCACGGACTGGTTAGCCTTTGGGGAGACCTATACGGATCCCTTGCCCGCCGCCCCCTCCAAGGACGATTTAGCGGGGATTATTTACACCTCGGGGACGACCGGTCGCCCCAAGGGCGTGATGCTCACGCACCACAATATTGTGAGTAACGTCAAAGCCACCTTAGCCTGCGTTTCGCCTCGCCAAGGGGACACGTTCTTGAGCTTTTTACCGCTCTCGCACACGTTTGAACGCACCGCTGGCTACTACTTGGCGTTGGCCACGGGTTGCCGCATTGCCTACAACCGCTCGGTGTTACTCTTGGCTGACGACTTAAAGACGATTCGCCCCGATGTGATTATTTCGGTGCCGCGCGTCTACGAACGTATCTACGCCCGTGTCCAGCACCAATTAAAGAAAGCGTCGAGCACCAAGCGTGCCCTCTTTAACTGGGCCGTCAACATTGGTTGGCGCGATTTCTGTCGCAAGAACCATATGCCGATCGAAGGCAAGGTGCAGAGCCTTTTAGACCCTATCCTTCGTCCGGTTTTATTGAAAAAGGTTTCGAAAACCTTAACGGACCAGTTCGGTGGGAACTTACGCATCGCGATTTCGGGCGGCGCCTCGCTCAATAGCCGCATTGCGCAGGTGTTCTGTGGTTTGGGGCTCCCGATTATCCAGGGTTACGGGATGACGGAGGCAAGCCCCATCATCGCGGGCAATAACTTGGAAATTAACCAACCCAACACTGTGGGTCTGCCCTTTAATGGCGTCCAGATTCGTTTGGGTGAAGGCGACGAAATTCAG
Organism: Sutterella sp.; assembly: GCA_020025955.1. Classification (GTDB taxonomy): domain Bacteria; phylum Pseudomonadota; class Gammaproteobacteria; order Burkholderiales; family Burkholderiaceae_F; genus Sutterella. The sequence goes on along the minus strand of JAHHRF010000027.1, from coordinate 10,633 downwards.
GTCAAAGCCGATAGCATCATGAAGGGCTATTGGAATCGACCCGATGACACGAAGGCTGCCTTTACGGAAGACGGTTGGCTCAAAACCGGTGACGTGGGGGGCTTCAACGAGCGCGGACTCCTCTCGATTAAGGGCCGCATCAAGGAAATCATCGTCACCAGCACGGGCGAAAAAGTGCCGCCCGCGGATGTGGAAAGTGCCATTGAAACGGATCAACTTTTTGCACAATCCTTCGTAATCGGCGAGAATCGTCCCTTTATTGGCGCGATTGTCGTCGTGAACCCCGAAGAATGGGCAAACTTTGCTTCGTCCTTAGGGCTCGATCCTGAGGATCCGGCAAGCCTCAACGCCCCGGAAGCCCGTTCGGCGGCACTGCGTCGTGCGAAGGCAGCCTTGAAGAACTTCCCCAACTACGCGCTTCCGCGCGCAGTGGTGTTAACCCGCGAGCCTTGGACCATTGAAAACGGTCTCTTGACGCCGACCTTGAAACTCAAGCGCAAGGTCATGCAAAAACAATTCGCTTCGGAGATGGCGAAGTTGTATTCTACGCACGGTTAAGTATCGCACCCACAATAAAATTTTATAAAAAGACCCTTAGGACTCAAACAACATGTCTGAATTGACGCCTGCCACTCGGGAGTTAATGCCTGATTGGATGGTCGGCTTAACCGACCGAATCATGGATTACTACACGAAGCGCTATTTAAAGTGCGACCCAGTCATTCTTGACCGCGTTCCGGCGCCGCAAGAAGGTCACAAGTACTTGCTTTACGCGCACATTCCGTTTTGCCATACGCTGTGCTCGTTTTGCACGTTCCACCGTTTCCTCTTTAAAGAGCACACGGCACGCGCTTACTTCCAGAACTTGCGTAAGGAAATGGACTATGTCAAAGCCTTAGGCTACGACTTCCATTCCATGTACGTCGGGGGCGGTACGACCACGATTCTTGAAGACGAACTCATCAAGACGTTAGAGCACGCTCGCAAGCTCTTCCCCAGCATTAAGGAAGTCTCTTGCGAGACGGACCCCCAGATCATCACGACCGACCAGTTCCGCAATTTGAAGGGCTTGGTTGACCGTATGAGTATTGGCGTGCAGAGCTTCAATAACGACATCTTGAAGTTGTCGGAGCGCTATGAGAAGTTTGGCTCGGGTGAGCAGATCTATGAGCGCCTCCAGTACGCGCAGGAGCTCTTCCCCACCTGCAACATCGACTTGATCTTTGGCTTTAAGGGTCAAACGCTCGACATGCTCCAGTACGACATCGAACGTATCTGTGAACTCAATCCCCGTCAGGTGACGACGTATCCCTTGATGGTGACGAGTCAGACCCGTAAGAGCGTCAAGAATTCCTTGGCCTCGACGGAGCAGAGCATGAAGGATCAGTACAGCTTGATTCTCGACACCTTGGGTCAGCGCTATCGCCAGCTCACCAGCTGGACCTTTGGCCGCACCAATGACGAAGGCTTTGACGAATACGTCATCGACTGGGACGAATACTTGGGCGTGGGCTCGGGGGCATTCTCGTTCTTAAACGACAGCCTCTATGTGAACACCTTTAGCCTTCGTCGCTATGGGGAACGCATTAACGCTGGGAAAACGGGGGTGGAACGCCGTCGTACGTTCGACCAGCACGCCATCATGCAGTACCGCTTGATGTTGCACCTCTTTAGCCATCGCATTTCCCGCAGCTACTTCCGTCGCTTGCACGGCGTGGACTTAGACCGCGCCCTCTGGAAGGAAGTGATGGGGCTTCGTTTGGCTGGCGCCATTAAGGACGATCCGAACGATCCCGACCGCTTGATCGTGACCGATACGGGCAAATATTTAGGTCTGATCATGATGAAGGCGTTCTACAGTGCCATGGACAATGTCCGTGCTGAATTGCGTCTTCCTCTGAAACCTGAAGATTGTTAACGTCGTTTGTTCCGTTCGAACAACATCGAAAACGCGTTAAGTAAAGGCATATTGTCGAAAGGCAATATGCCTTTTTTGAAATTGGCTCAGCGTTAACCCTTAAATACAAAAGGACAATTTCCCAATTTCCTTACCTTTTGCATGGGAATGAGAGTGACTCTCAATTAGGTAGTACCGCCTAATCCTAAAGGTTGAGCATAAATGTAATCGATTTTTACAAAGCCATAAACAGACGCTAAATGAAACGCCTCTTTTGTAGGTAATGGAGAACACGCTACCTCTAGGGGGGTATTAACGCCTAACCTTTGAGGTTTATTCACCTAAAGCCCCTCTTTTAAAATGGTTTCTGTATTCGAAGCCCTTCGAAATGACCTGTCCATTCATTCATTTCGAACTTACCTTCGAGCAATCCTTTGTCCACACTGCGTTCAGAGAGACCTCCATCGTTCTGAATTCGGTGTCTTTGTTGTTCTCTGACCCCAGAGAAAACAGGAGCAATTTTTCATGTCCAGCACTATTAAGGTCAACACCTTCTTACCGGGCGATAACAGCTACGGTGAAGACGGCGGTGCCTACCAAGGGAACCTTCGCAAGGGTGAACTTCGCGGCATCATCAAAATCAACCGCGACAAGTGTGTCGGTTGTGACACCTGCAGCAAGTTCTGCCCGACGCAAGCCATTAAGGGCGGTCTCGGCGCCAAGCATAAGATCGAAGAAGACGCCTGCGTCTACTGCGGCCAGTGTTTAATCGCTTGCCCCTTCAACGCCATCGAACAGATGAGCTTCGTCGACCAGGTTGAACGCGTCCTCGACGACAAGACGAAGACCTGCGTGGCTCACCCCTCGCCGGCCGTTCGCGTCTCGATCTGTGAAGAATTCGGCGGCAAGCCCGGCGAACTCTCCACCAACCAGATGGTTAACGCCCTCGAAGCCTTAGGTTTCGTGGTCTACGACTGCAACAACTCCGCTGACCAGACCATCTTGGAAGAAGGTACGGAATTCGTTAAGAAGGTCCAGTACTGGCTCTTAGGCGAACGTGGTCCTGAGCTCCATGAACAGAGCAAGCACCCGTTCCCGCACTTCACCAGCTGCTGCCCGGCTTGGGTGAAGAACGCTGAAACGTATCACGCTGACATGCTCCCGCACTTGTCCACCGCTAAGTCCCCGATTCAGATGGGTGGCGCGTTGGCCAAGACCTGGGCTGCTAAGCACATCTTCAAGAAAGATCCCCGTGACATCTACTTCGTCTCCGTGACGCCGTGTACGGCCAAGATCTTCGAAGCCGCTCGTCCGGAAATGAACCAGGGCTGGCGTTGGGCCAAGGCCAACGGTGTGATCGGTAAGGACACGCCGAGCTACCAGGACGTCGATGCCTCCTTGACGGCTCGCGACATCGCTGAACTCATGCGTCGTAAGGGGATCAACCCCCTCTTGATGAGCAACGAACGTGGTGACCGCGCTCCGCTCGAAATCTACACGGGTGCTGCCACGATCTTCGGTACGTCCGGTGGTGTGATGGAAGCTGCCCTTCGTACGGCTTACTTTGCCCTCTCTGGCGAAGACTTGCAGAACGAAAACATCACGGTGGTCCGTGGTCATAACAACGCTATCGTTGAAGCGACGATTCCTGTGCCCATCAAGAAGTTGGGTGGCAAAGTGGTCGACATCAACATCTGCGTTGTCAACGGTGCCAACCAGGGTCTTAAGGAAGTCTTGAATCGCGTTCGCGTCAACAAGAACCGTTACCACTTCATCGAAGTTATGAACTGCCCGGGCGGTTGCGTCAACGGCGGCGGTCAGCCGGTTCAGAGTTCGGGTACGGCTTGGTTGAATCCCACCACGCCCTTGCCCCTGCGCGCTTGATCCGTTAGCAAAGGAATAAAACATGCTGCTTTCTCAGAATTTTGAATATACGGAACGCCCCGCCGCCCTCATTCTTGGTCGTCGTGGCTTCTTGAAAGTGACGGGTTTATGCGTCGCTGCCATGGCCGTTTGTGGCTACGCCATTGGTGATTTGATCGCTCGTCGTGGCGAAATCATCAAGGCACGTCAGACGGGCCTTTACACGGATGACTTGATCTGCCAGAAGTTAGGTTTGGCTTGCTCTCACCAGAATCCCACGGTGATGCAGGTCTACCAGGACCTCGGCACCAAGCCGGTGGACGAAGAGATGGAAGAGCTCTTGCATACGCATTACTATCCGCGTACCTTGCTCGCTGTCAGCACCCAGTCGGAGGATCATCATGAGTAATGTGCACACGCATCTCGACCCCAACGCTCGCATCTTGCGCTTCCATGCACCGGACAAGATTTTCCACGGCGTTAACGCGTTGACGTGGTTTGCCTTGTTCTTCACGGGCGTTTACGTTTACTTCTTTGACGTCTCGGAGGCCAACGCTGAAGCGGCTATGCTCGCTCACTTGGTGATCGGTGCCGTCTTCACGTTCAACCTCTTGGCCTTCATGCTCTTGAGCCCGGATCGTTTCGCGCTCATCCTCAAGGCCTGCTTAGAGTGGGACAAGAACACCATCCTTTGGTTCCGCAACTTCGGTGGCTATCCCCGTCGCTTCTTCAAGATCCCCTTGGGTCCGGTTGAAGTCACCCCGCAGGGTCGCTACAACGCTGGTCAGAAGATGAGCTACCTCATCTTCATGGGCATGATCTTTGCCTTGGCCATCACGGGTTGGTTACTCTGGTTGGGCGCTCCCTTGTTGGGCAAGTTCGTGTTCTTGTGCACGTTCTACTTCCACGTTTGGGGTTCCATCATCTGCACCTTGATGGTGGTTGGCGCTCACATCCCGTTGGCGCTCCTCTCCATGGAACACTTCAAGGGCATTTGGCGCTTCGGTCCGGGTACCATCTCGGTTGAATCCGCTGCCCACCACTCGCCGGTTTGGCTCGAACGTGACGTTATCGCCACGAACAAAGAGCAGTAATCCCGTCGTAGTGCTTTAAACTATGAGAGCCGAATAAGTTCACTTATTCGGCTCTTTTCTCGTTAACGCACGACTCCCCAACACAGAGAAGGAATCTGGTTATGATCGGTACGCCCAAAGGGTTGCGTCTGCATATCGGCTTTTTTGGCAATCGTAATGCAGGGAAAAGCTCCCTCATTAACGCCTTAACGGGCCAAGAAATCTCCATCGTGAGTGATGTCCCGGGCACCACGACCGACCCCGTTGAAAAAGCGGCGGAATTGGCGCCTTTGGGTCCCGTGGTCTTCATTGACACCGCTGGCGTGGACGACGTTGACGCCTTGGGGCAAGCCCGCGTACGCCGTTCGTTAGCGACCTTAAGCTGGATGGACTTGGCGGTCTTGGTGACTACGCCCTCCACCTTTGGGGAAACCGAAAAAGCCCTCTTAGCGCGCCTTGAGCCCTTCAAGGTGCCCGCCATCCTGGTGGTCAATCAAATCGACCGTGAAACGCTCACGGAGGCTCAGGCTGCCGCTGTGGCGGCCTTAGGGATTCCCGTTGTGATGGCGTCCGCCAAAACGGGGCTTCAAATCAACGAAGTGCGTGAAGCCATTGTCTCGGCGCTCTCTTCTCATTTAGAGCCCGATCGTCCCTTAGTGGGGGATTTGGTCGAAGCAGGGGATCACGTCCTCTTAGTCACCCCCATTGATACGGGGGCGCCCAAAGGGCGTTTAATCCTCCCGCAAGTGCAAGCCATTCGAGAGCTTTTGGATGCGGGGGCGCTTTGCACCGTCGTGCAAGAAAACCGTGTCAAAGCGGCGCTCTCAGAGCTCACCCACCCGCCCAAACTCATTGTGGCGGACTCGCAAGTGATTAAGTCCGTCGCGAAGGATTCCCCCGAGAGCATTCCGCTCACCACCTTCTCCACGCAAATGGCCTATAGCAAAGCCGACCTCTTAGCCTTAGCCGAGGGGACGGCAGCGCTTGCTCGCTTGAAGGCGGGAGACCGCGTCCTCATTGCGGAAACGTGCTCACACCACCCGCAAAAGGACGACATTGGTCGCGTCAAGATTCCGCGCTGGTTAAAAGAAACAATTAGCCCAGAACTGCAGATCGACATCGCCGTAGGGAAAGACTTCCCAGAGGATTTAACCCCGTACAAGGTCATCATTCAGTGTGGGGGGTGCGTGGTGACGCGCCGCCACATGATGGCGCGCCTTTTAACGGCGCTGGAACAGCACGTCCCCATGACCAATTACGGGCTCACCATTAGTTACTTACAAGGTGTTTTAGAGCGTGTACTCTCTTGTCACCCCGAGGCGCTTGCGGCCTACCGCCAGGCCTTAACCCGTGAGGAGACCCCCCAACGATGAGCACGCTCTCTACGCTCTTAGCGCAAACCCAATGGACAGACGAAGAACGCCGTTACCTGTTGTCGCTCACCAAGCCCGAAGACGTCGAAGCGCTTCGCGCTCGCGCTTTTTCCGTGACGACGGAGACGATGGGGCCCAACGTTTACCTGCGCGGTCTCATTGAAATCAGCAACCTTTGCACCGCCAACTGCCGCTACTGTGGGATTCGAAAGAGTAACCACGAGGTGGAGCGCTATACGTTGAGCCAAGACCAGATCCTGGCCTGCGCCTTAGAAGCCCACCGCTTAGGCTACGGCTCCATTGCCATTCAGGCAGGGGAGCGCCGTGACGAGAAATGGGTGCGCTTTATTGAAGACGTCTTGAAAGCAATTCATGCCGCCACGCAAGACGAGGCCCACCCGCATGGGCTCGGGATTACGTTGTCCTTAGGAGAACAGACGTTAGAGGTTTACGAGCGCTGGGCCGCGGCCGCCGGCAACCCCGAGGGGCTTCGCTATTTGCTGCGCATTGAGTCCAGTAACCCCACGCTTTTTAATGCCTTACATTCCACGCCCGGGAAATACGAAAAAGTCTTAGAACACCGCTACCGCGCCCTCCAAGACTTGCGTCGTGCCGGCTACCAAGTGGGCACGGGCGTGATGATTGGGTTACCGAACCAGACCTTAGACGATTTGGTCCACGACTTACGCACGTTTGAAACAATTGATGCGGACATGATTGGGATGGGCCCCTACATCACGAGCCACGGGGGCGACATGGTGGAAGAAGGCATGATGGCGCACGATCCGCTTTTGCAGCGCACCCTCAACATGATTGCCGTGACGCGCTTGGTGCTCACAGGGGCCAACATTGCGGCCGCTACCGCCTTGGAAACCCTGGAGCCCGGCGGGCGCTTAAAAGGCATCACCTACGGCTGCAACGTCGTGATGCCCAACATCACCCCGCAACTCACCCGCACGAGCTATCAGCTCTATGACAATAAGTCGGGGACTGAGGTGGGCTCGGAAGCGAACCGCGCCATTGAAGCGGCGATTAACGCGATCCCTGGGCGCCAGCTGGGGCTCTTTACCTTGGGCTCCGCCAAACGCTGGTGTGCGCGCCAAGGCTAATTGCTGGAGACAAAAAAGCCGATCCTCGATTCGAATCCGAGGGTCGGCTTTTTTCATGGGGTCTACATCTGCTTAGTCGATTTGCTGGTGCATTTCGCGCGTTGCAAAGAAGGTCACCGTCGGCCAATGCTTCATGGTGGTTTCTAAGTTGTAGATGGAGGTGGCCAAGTAGACCAAGTTCCCGTTCACGTCGGTGGCCATACGGGGACCCTGCTCACGTTCGAAGTCTTTCTTGGTTTGCTCATCAGGGAAGCTTAACCAGCGTGCCGTGGACACGTCGGTCGACTCATAGATGGCATCGACCTTGTATTCCGTGGCCAAACGCTGGGCAACAATTTCAAACTGCAAGAAGCCCACCGCCCCGAGCATGATGTTGCCGAATTCCCCCGTGAAGACCTGAATCGCGCCTTCTTCACCGAGCTCTTGCAAGCCCTTCTGGAGCTGCTTGGCCTTGAACGGATCCTTCGGGCGAGCGGAACGGAACATTTCCGGGGCAAAGTTCGGAATCCCCGTAAAGCCCATCTTTTCGCCTTCCGTTAAGGTGTCCCCAATGTGAAGTTGCCCGTGGTTATAGATCCCGATGATGTCGCCGGCGACGGCATCCGTCATCAACACACGGTCTTGCGCCATAAAGGTCAAGGCATTGCCCATCTTCATGTCACGCCCTTCACGGGTGTGGAAAACCTTCATGCCAGGCTGATAGCGACCCGAGCACACACGGAAGAAGGCGATACGGTCGCGATGGCGCGGGTCCATATTGGCCTGAATCTTAAAGACAAAGCCCGAGAACGGCTTTTCAGACGGATCCACTTCACGGGTGTAGGTGGCACGCGGCTGCGGCGCCGGCGCCCACGCCACCAACGCGTCCAACACGTCTTGCACCCCGAAGTTATTCACCCCAGAGCCAAAGAAAACGGGACTTTGCTGACCGGCTAAGAATTTCTCCAAGCTAAAGGGCTCGGTGGCCCCCTGGATCAATTCCACGGAATCGCGCACGTAGGGCATTTCCATGGGATAGAGCGCATCCAATTCCGGGTTATTTAACCCCGAAATCGTTTCGAGCTCTTCTTCCGTTAAACGATCTTGACCCGCCTGATAGCGAACCAACTTGTCGTCCTTCAAGGAGAAGACCCCGCGGAAGGTTTTACCCATACCAATGGGCCAGGTAATGGGCACACATTGGAGCTTCAACACGTCTTCGATTTCCCCCATCAATTCCAAGGGGTCCTTCACTTCACGGTCGAGCTTATTGATAAAGGTAATGATCGGGGTATTGCGCATACGGCAAACTTCTAAGAGTTTGATCGTCTGAGCTTCCACCCCTTTCGCGGCGTCAATCACCATCACGGCCGCGTCCACGGCCGTCAACACGCGGTAGGTGTCTTCCGAGAAGTCCTCATGGCCCGGCGTGTCCAACAGGTTAATGATGTGGTCGTCGTACTCAAACTGCATCACGGAACTCGTCACCGAGATCCCGCGTTGCTTTTCCACTTCCATCCAGTCCGAGGTGGCATGACGGTTAGCCTTACGGCCACGCACGGCCCCTGCCATCTGAATAGCGCCCCCGAAAAGGAGCAATTTTTCCGTTAAGGTCGTTTTACCCGCGTCAGGGTGGGAAATAATAGCGAAGGTACGTCGCTTATTAATTTCAGCAAGAAATTCTTGAGTAGACATGTACAACAATCAATAGGGTGGGATCGATGTTGAGAAGCCAACATCGGAAAAGAAAACGCGGCCCGTTCCTGAGTGCCGCGCTTTCATTGAAGACGGGAAAGCATCCCGTCAAGGTTTCGTTTTTTGCGAACAGGGCGCTATTTTCGCACTTCACTCCCGTCACAACAACCGAGCAAGGCAGAAAATTCGTGCGCCCTTTGTCGCTTAGCGACGCTTTAAGTTCGCAAAGGCATTAGCCATCGCGCCCGTGGGTTGCGCCTCACGCGTGCGAGTGCGCTGCCCGTCGTTACTGCGACGTGCGGGGCGGTCGCCTTCCGTTTTGGCTTGCAGGTTTCGAGAAAGCGAAATACGACGGCGACGAACGTCCACGTCCAAGACGCGTACCTTCACGATGTCGCCCACTTTCACGATGGTTTTCGGGTCGCTCACAAAGGTGTTGGAGAGTTCCGAAATATGCACCAAGCCATCTTGATGCACGCCAATGTCCACAAAGGCCCCAAAGGCGGCGACGTTACTCACTACCCCTTCGAGAATCATCCCAGGGCGCAAGTCTTCCACGTCGTTGACGCCTTCCGCAAAGGTGGCGGTCTTAAATTCCGGACGCGGATCGCGACCCGGCTTTTCCAATTCGCTCAAGATGTCTTTCACGGTCGGCACCCCGAAGGTGTCGTTGGCAAAGTCGCTCGGACGAAGGGTCTTCAAGAGGCTTACGTTCCCAATCAGGCTCTTAACATCCATCCCGGTCTTTTCCAGGATGTGTTCCACCACGCTATAGGCTTCCGGGTGCACGCCCGAAGCGTCCAAGGGGTTTTCGCCCCCGGTGATGCGCAAGAACCCAACGGCCTGCTCAAAGGTCTTGCGACCAATCCCCGGGACCGCCATCAAGGCTTTGCGGGAGGCAAAGAGCCCATGCTGGTTGCGGAATTCCACGAGCGCACGAGCGCGTGCGGGCGAGAGCCCTGCCACGTAAGCCAGAAGCGATTCGCTCGCGGTGTTCACATCTACCCCAACGGCGTTAACGCAGTCTTCGACCACGGTTTGGAGTTTCTGCGCCAAGTGACGCTGATCGACGTCATGCTGGTACTGACCCACGCCAATCGCCTTGGGGTCAATCTTGACGAGTTCGGCCAAGGGGTCTTGCAGACGACGCGCGATGGAAACGGCCCCACGATAGCTCACGTCCAAATCGGGGAATTCGCGCGCGGCGAGTTCGCTAGCGGAGTAAACAGAGGCACCCGCTTCACTCACCACCATCTTACGAACCCCGTTTAAGCCGTTGTCGCGCAAGAGTTTAATCACAAACGCATCCGTCTCGCGGCTAGCCGTCCCGTTGCCAATGGCAATGAGTTCAACGCCGTGCTTACGGATTAAGTTCACTAAGTCCGCTTCGGCTCGCGCGCTCTGCGCTTGGGAGCCCACGATAAAGGCAATGCTTTTATCTTTTAAGGCGCCCGTCTGGTCAATCACCGCGACTTTGCAACCCGTACGAATCCCGGGGTCCAAGCCCATGACGACCTTTTGACCAGCGGGGCTCGCCAACAACAAATCGCGCAAGTTGGAGCCAAAGACATTAATCGCCTCTTCTTCGCTACGCTCACGAAGGCTCGTGTAGAGTTCCGTCTCAATCGAGGTGGACAACTTCAC
>JAHHRF010000026.1 GCA_020025955.1 Sutterella sp. | reverse complement strand
TTGGCTGTGGCATTAACGGTGCCTTTGTGCTGGTAGATCCCATAGGCCTGGTTATTACCCTTGCCCGTCAACGCAATCGTCTGCGCGTCGAGGGTAGAGGTCCCTGTGCCGCTATGCCAAAGCCCAATACCAAATTGTTTTTCGTGAACAGAATCGATACTCAACGCACCAGTAGCGGTTAAGGAGAGCTCGCCATTTGCGTCAACCGACAACGCAGCCATCTGACCCTTGTGACCCGTTGCGGTGCCGTTACCAAATTCAATCGCCTTGGCCTGAACCTTTACGCTAGAGCCGTCAGCCTCGGCCGACACAAAGCCGTCGTTCGGGGACTGAAGCGAGAGCGTATTCTCACCCAAGTTCAACGCTAACGTTGCATTCTCTTGGGCGGTCAGGAGGTAGTTTTGGCTAGTTGCCGCACGAACAGGAAGGCTCAAAGCGAGGGTCGAGCCTGTAATGGCCGGGGCGATATCGACCGTTACTGTTTTGCCCTCGTTAACGGTGATTTTTGTATCTTGATTATTGAGTGCGGCTGCGGTCGTGGCAGTGATCGTGATTTGGTTGCCGGCTTCGGTCTTGGTCCACCCCGTGGGTGTTGCGGTGACTAAATCCTGACTCATGGCGGGCTGCGCAAACACAGCCAAACAAGCCACAACAAGAGGAGCAGCCTTAAGAGAGGGGGTAACTAAGGCGTTGGACATGAATATACCCTCGCAAAATTGACAGTCAACATTGGGGCTTTTCTTTTTTTGAACAATAGCCCCCATCATTCACTATCCATTCTACGTCCCAAATGTCGGGCACAACGCGTTACCGACCAAGGGATTGCCCTAAAAGAGAAGCCCCATTTCAACCAAAACCTCTCACCTCCAGCCATTTCCATAAACTTAACGAAAAAGCGAAAATGTCGCTATTTTGCAAGTCTTGAGCAAAAAAATCCCCACTATCGACTGTATCGAAAGTGGGGAGGGAAGACTCGCTCTTGGGGGGCAATCAGCCCACCCAGTTTGTCTTAATTAGAAGGCCGGCACAACGGCACCGTCATACTGCTTTTCGATGAACGCCTTCACGGCCGGGCTCGTTAACGCGTTCTTTAACTTCTGAAGGGCGGGACGGTTATCGCCTTCACGAACCGTGACGATGTTGGCGTACGGGCTTTCCTTGCTTTCGGTGGCCAAGGCATCCTTCACCGGGTTGAGGCGAGCGCCTAACGCGTAGTTGGAGTTGATCACCGCGGCATCCACGTCGTCGAGGCTACGCGGCAACTGCGCGGCTTCGAGTTCGCGAATCTTCAAGCCCTTGGGATTCTCGGTAATATCCTTGGCGCTCGCTAAGGCACCGGCTTCCGGGTTCACCTTTAAGAGACCAGCGTGTTCCAAGACCTTTAAGGCACGGCCCCCATTGGTGGGATCGTTCGGGATAGCGACGGTGGCGCCGTCAGCCAAATCCTTCAAATCCTTAACCTTGGTGGAATACACCCCCATCGGTTCCAAGTGCACGGCCACCAAGCTCTCAAGCTTGCAACCATGGGCCTGGCAGAATTCCTTCAAATAGGGAAGATGCTGGAAGAAGTTAGCGTCGAGCTCTTTATCCTGAAGGGCCAAGTTGGGCTTAACGTAATCGCTAAATTCGACAATCTTTAACTCAACGCCCTCTTTCTTGAGTTCGTCCTGAGCCACTTTAAGAATGTCCACGTGCGGCACGGGGCTCGCGCCAATCACGATAACGGGGTTCGCTGCAACGTCCGCCGCGTCCTTTTTCTCACCGCAACCGGAGAGCGTTAAAACCAAGGCAACACCAGCGGTCGCCAACAAACCCGTGACAAGATTCAATTTCGTCATGATCGAAGTCCTTTTAAATTTTTATTGGAATTGGGATATCAGCTCACGACCGTCCATTTTCCCCACCTCTTTGAAAGCGATGAAAAGTGCATAAACCGAAGAGGATTCGGCGAAGCAAGGAAAACCTTTTCCTAAGCGACGGCTCGAAAGGGGGTGCCTTTCTTCATCGTGGGTCCGCGACACGCAAGCGATGAGTCGTCATAAAGCCTAGAAGGACAGATAGCGCAACGGCTTCCCTCGGAAGCGTTGTCTTTAGCCATGGAACTAATTCTATGGATTTTTTTCCGTCTGTCACCCTAGGGCTTTGCTTTTTTTTACCTAAGGGACAATACCTATGACTGGTTTTTTCGAGCTTAGGATTCACGCCCAGGGGGCAGGCTCACCGGGGCAATTCGGTGGGCTAAACGCGCTTCGTCGTAGCGTTTCGCGTAGTCCAAAAGACGGCTTCCCTGGTCTTCAATGTCCGCGGTGGCGAGCGCTCGACCATTGACGTGACCGCTTCGTGCGTCCACTAAGGGGACCCCCCAACGGTAGACCTGATAGTGCGCCATGGCATAACCCGCAGGGCCCTTTTTAAAGGCAGCGCCCACGGTAACCGGGCACACAGCCGGGCTCGTCCCACTAGCCAAGGTGCTCACTTCAGTCGTGGCTTCCCCACGCATCCCAAGGGCTAGCGCCCCAATCAAGGCGGCTTGATCTTCAGGGCCAGAGAGCACGCAAATGTGCTTAAAGTCAACGGGCGCCGTTAAGGCCGTTTCAGGAATCGACACCACCGTACGCTTGGTGCCGCAGCTACTCAAGGCCAGCGCCCCAACCCCCAAAAGGGTCAAGGTGAAAAGAAGTCGGTGTGCACGTGTCGTCATAGAAAAGCTCAAGTCCTCAAAGGAGAAGGGATTCTCCTGGCCCGAAGAAAAAGAAAGAGCCTTCATTGTACTCAAAGACGAACGTTCTACGTGTAAATCCCAGTCAAACTGGGTACCCCAAGCCTGAGAAGAAGCCTCCCTTTTCTTTTTTTCTGGTGCAATAATGATTAAAATAGCTCAAAACGTTGATAGAGAACGCTCCAACGCCACTTCGTTGGGCTTCCCTTACTGGGATTCTCGCCCCCTTACCCCCTAGAAGAAGGAGCTGATCGTGCCGATCTATTCTCCCCAGAAAATTGATACCCCGTTAATCCGCGTGATCGATGACGATGACGCCATGCGTAACTCCTGGGCTTTCCTCATTGAAGGGGAAGGCTGGGATGTCTCGACCTACACGGACGCGATTTCCTTTTTGTCGAGCAATGACTTTACCCGCCCTGGGTGCTTGCTCTTAGACGTGCGTATGCCGCACATGTCTGGGCTTGAACTCCAGTTAAAGCTCCAAGAGTTAGGTTGCGACTTGCCGATCATCTTCATTTCGGGTCATGGCGACATCGATATGGCGGTGAACACCTTGAAGGCGGGGGCGCTCGACTTCTTACAAAAGCCCGTCGATGACCAGCGCTTACTCGAAGCCATTGAAAATGCCGTGGCGAAGAATTTGGCCGAGCGTCGTAACTTCGCGGAAGTGGCTGACTTCCGTACCCGTTTAGAGAGCCTCACACAGCGCGAACGCGAAGTCATTCGCATGGTGAGCCAGGGCTACTCCAATAAGGAAGTGGCACGCGAATACGGGATTTCGGAAAAGACCGTTCAAGTGCACCGTGGCGCTGCGTATCGCAAGCTCGATATGCATAACGCGGCTGAAATTGCGCGCTTATTATTGCGTTCGGGTGACCCCCTCTAAAGGGCACCCCACAAACCCCGCCTTCTCACAATGAAAGGGCGGGGTTTTTCTTATCCCCCAAAGGCCTCTATTCCCCTCCTAGAGAAATGTCTTAAGGGAATACGATAGCGCCTAGGCAAGGGGGCACGGCTCATCGCTGTGCTATGTTTTTTTTAATTATGTGGCAGGTCACTCACCCTTCTCTTTTTTTACTCAGTGCGTGCCCTTTTCTTCACGTATTTTCTTCAAGGAGACCCCGACGTGTTAACGGATATCGAGATTGCCCAACAAGCTTCCCTTATGCCTATTGATGAGTTAGCGCATAGTGTGGGGTTAACCGACGAAGAGTTTGACCCGTACGGTCGTGACAAGGCCAAGGTGAAGCTCAACGCGGATCGCGCCCCCAAGGGGAAGTTGATTTTGGTCACGGCCACCTCGGGGATGCCGGCGGGCTCTGGCAAAACCACCACCAGCATTGCGCTTGCCCAAGGGATGAAGCGCTTAGGGAAAAATGCCGTCTTGGCGCTGCGTGAACCGAGCTTGGGGCCCGTCTTCGGGATGAAGGGGGGGGCTGCAGGCGGTGGTTACTCGCAGGTCTTACCCATGGAAAGCATTAACTTGCATTTCACGGGGGACTTCCATGCCATTACCGCCGCCAACAACCTCTTGGCCGCGTTAATTGATAACGCCCGCCATCAGGGTCAGATCCAATTCAAGGAAGTGCTCTGGAAGCGCGTGATGGACGTCAACGAACGTATGCTCCGTCATGTGGTCTCGGGCTTAGGGGGCTCTGCCCACGGCATTCCCACTGAAACCGGGTTTGACATCACGGCGGCAAGCGAACTCATGGCGATTCTTTGTTTGGCTACCGATGAAGCGGATTTGCGTCGTCGCTTAGACGCCATTGTCGTGGGGCTTGACCCGGATAACCAACCCATCACAGCGGATCGCATTGGCGGCACAGGGGCCTTAATGGCGCTTCTCTTAGAAGCTGTTAAGCCCAACTTGGTGCAAAGCTTAGAAGGCAATGCCGCCTTTATCCACGGGGGTCCCTTTGCCAACATTGCGCATGGCTGTAACTCCATTGCGGCCACCCGTGCGGCGCTTACCTTAGGGGACTACGCCATTACGGAAGCGGGCTTCGGGGCCGACTTAGGGGCTGAGAAGTTCTACAACTTAAAGTGCCGCCATGCGGGCTTTAAGCCAGAAGCCACCGTGCTGGTGACGAGCACCCGCGCGCTGAAGTGGCACGGGGGGCTGCCGTTGCCGGAACTCGCCACGCCGGACGTTGTGGCCTTAGAAAAGGGCTTAGTGAACCTTCGTCGCCACATCGAAAACTTGAAGGCCTTTGGTCCCACGGTTGTCGTTGCCATTAACCAATTCCATACGGATACCGACGAAGAGCTCGCGCTCATTCGCAATGAATGCGCAGCGCAGGGCGTACGCGTCGCGGCGTCTACTGGCTTTGCCAACGGGGGCGCAGGCGCGACCGATCTTGCGCAAGCCGTCTTAGAGGCGTTAGAAGAGCCCTCCGACTTAACGTTTACGTACGAGACGGATGCCCCCTTACTCGACAAAATTAATGCGGTTGCTCAAGGGATTTATAAGGCGAGCCGCGTGGAACTGGGGCCCGATGCTCTGAAGGACTTAAAGCGCTTACAGGATTGGGGCTACGACAAGCTTCCGATCTGTATCGCCAAGACCCCCTTCTCCTTTACGGCCGACGCCAAAGCCTTAGGGGCGCCGGTGGATCATGTCTTACCGGTTCAGCGTTTGATTCTCAACGCGGGCGCGGGCTTCATTGTCGTCACCACCGGGAGCATCATGCGTATGCCGGGGTTGCCGAAGCGCCCGGCTGCCTTAGGGATTGACGTGAAGGATGGGAAGATTACGGGTCTTGCCTAAGACTTTGGGAATTAACCCAGCCATTGCGTGAGAACACGGTTTCCTCGACTCGGGGAAACCGTGTTTTTTGTGTGCCCCTAGGGTAATCCCCTCGCACAAAAGGGACTAGACGAGTTAAATCCCCTAGGCTTACGAAGGGATTCCGACGCATAATAAGGGCACTGGTGGGGGGGAGAGAAAACGTCCCAATGCGAAAAGGAGAGGAGTCCTTGAGGACGTCGCGCTTTCCCCCTTAGTCCTTTCACCCTAAAACGAGACCAAAAGACCATGACGGACGAAAACACACGCCGACTTGCTGTAATTGTTTTAAATCACCCCGATGAGGCCCAGCCCTTTACCGCGGCCTTAAATGCTTTGAGTGAAAAGCATGGGCTTTCCGCCAAACACCGTGTGGTCAACTTGTCGGATGAAGGCGTCCCCGAGGTCCCGGAACTTGCCCTCTTTGATGCGGCCCGCCACTTAGCGATGCATGGCGTGGAGATGGCGATCGTCGCCTCGCCTGAGCTTTTTGAAGCCGCCCTTCGTGTGCAGCAAGAAATCTCGATGCCGTTGGTCACCCCCGAGAGCCTCTTAGACGACGCCGAACGCTTGTCAGGCCTTGGTCGCCCTGCCCTCTTTAGTTTTGGGGAGTTGCCGTTGGCGCACGCGCGCTCCCATACCCGCACGGGCTTTGTCTCGGGCGAAGTCACCGGCGGCGATATTGTGGAAGCCGCCTCTAAACTCCTTGACGACAACACCCCCACGGTATGTGTCGCGGGGGTAGGAAGCGTTGAGATTGCGACCCTTTTGCAACGCGCTGGGCTCCCGGCTTTAGCCTACCCTGTGCTTGCCATGGAGTTGGCGCTCACGCAAAAACCCGTCGCCCGCCCCTTACCCTTTAAGATTGGCGTGATTGGGGGCTTAGGGCCAGCGGCTACCGTGGATTTGTACGACAAGATCACGAAAGCGACGCCTGCCAAAACGGACCAGACCCACATTCGGGTCGCCATTGAACAAAATCCGCAGATCCCCGATCGCACCACGGCGCTTTTAAAGGGCGGAGAAGATCCCACCTTAGCGATGTACGCCTGTGCGAAGCGCTTAGAAACGGACGGGTGCGATGCGGTGGTGGTAGCGTGCAACACCGCGCACGCCTTTCTCCCGGCGATTGCCAAGCGCCTTGCCATTCCCTTTATCGACATGCAAGTCGCCACGATGGAGGAAATTAAAGCCAAACTCGGCACGGGCGCCAAGATTGGGCTTTTAGCGACGTCGGGGACGGTTGCGTCGAAACTCTACCACCGTCGAGCCGAAGAAGCGGGGTTAGAACTCTATACCCCTGACGAAGCCCACCAAGCCTTGGTCATGAATGCCATCTATGGGCCAGAAGGCGCTAAAGCGGGCTTTACCACGGGGACCTGCTGGGATGAACTCAAAGCCGCAGCGGACTTTCTGGTGCGTGGCTACGGGTGTCAGGCCTTGATCTTAGGGTGCACGGAGTTGCCCCTTATCATGAGTGAGTCCGACGCCTTCCCCTGTGGGGACACCACGGTGGTGATGGTCGATCCCACCAGCGCCTTAGCGCGCAAGATTGTGCGTGTGGCCATGGACGAAAATAAAGCCCGCGGGCATTAACTCTAGGCGATAAACGAAAAAGGAAGCGAGTGTCTCATCCTCGCTTCCTTTTTTTTGGGTCTTAGCCCAACATCATCTTGTCCGAGACGCCCCCGTCGGCCGCCTCTTCAAAGAGCGCCAAGAGGTCTTTCGGGGTGAGTTTCGCTTTCTCTTCCCCCTTCACGTCCACGATGGGACGCCCATCGTGCATCATGATCAGACGATTCCCAAAGCGCAGGGCATCACGCATGTTGTGCGTAATCATGAGCGTGGTGAGTTTGTCTTGGGTGACGATTTGGTTGGTGAGGTCCAAAACGTTGGCGGCGGTTTTCGGATCCAACGCTGCGGTATGTTCGTCAAGGAGCAACAACTCAGGACGCACCAAGGTGGCCATCAAGAGGGTTAAGGCTTGGCGTTGACCCCCTGACAACAACCCCACGTGAGCGTGTAAGCGGTTTTCGAGCCCCAGGTTTAAGAGCGTCAAACGCTCTTGAAAGAAGGCGCGCTCTTTACGCTTATCCCCCCAGGAGAGGCCCGGTCGCTGACCACGGCGAAGGGCCATGGCGAGGTTTTCTTCAATTTCCATGTCGGCGGCGGTGCCTCGCATCGGATCCTGAAAGACGCGCCCAATGAGGCTAGCACGACGGTGCTCGGGCATACGGGTGATGTCCACCGCACCAATCTTGATTTTCCCTTCATCCACGGGAAAGACCCCGGCAACGGCATTTAATAAGGTACTTTTCCCTGCCCCATTGGAGCCAATGACGGTACAGAAGTCCCCTTCGTCGAGCGTCAAGTTCACATCACGCAACGCACGCTTTTCGTTCGGCGTATTCGCAAAGAAGGTTTTACTAACGTGTTCAATCGTTAACATCGTGGCACTCCTTTTTCTTTACGAACGAAGACGTAAGCGATTCAACCACGTTTGGCTGCGCGCTTTGATTAAGGGCATGGAAAGGGCTAAGGCGACTAAGACCGCCGTGAAAAGCTTCAAGTCGTTGGGCGGCATCCCCCACTCTAAAACGAGGGCGATGACTAAGCGGTAGATAACGCTCCCCACCACCACCGCAAAAAGCGTTTGCTTGAAGGTCAACGGCCCCACTAACACTTCCCCAATGATGACGCTCGCAAGCCCAATCACGATGGTGCCTACGCCCATGCCGACGTCCGCAAAGCCTTGGCTTTGCGCCACAACGGCACCACAAAGGGCCACCAACGCGTTACTAATCATTAAGCCCAAAACGAGCATGACGTTGGTGTTAATGCCTTGCGCACGGGCCATCTGATCGTTGTTGCCCGTCGCACGAATCGCCGTCCCTAATTCGGTGCCAAAGAACCAGTAGATTAAGGAGGCAATCAAGAAGACGAACAAGACCCCAATCACTAAGCCCGCCCAGAGGCTCGGCATCCAGGCTTCTAATTGGCTAAAGAGGGTGTCCGAAGCCAAAAGCGACACGTTGGCCTTACCCATCACGTGAAGGTTCACGGAGTAGAGCGCAATCATCGTGAGAATCCCAGCGAGCAACGCTGGAATCTTCAATTGGGTCGTCAAAAACCCCGTGACGCCACCGGCTAAGGCGCCCGCAATGGCGGCCAACAACAACGCCACCGGAATGGGGAAACCCTGCGTCATTAACACGGCGGCCACGGCGGCCCCCAAGGGGAAACTGCCGTCCACCGTCAAATCGGGAACGTCTAAAACACGAAACGTGAGCAATACCCCAATGGCCATTACGGACCAAATCAGGCCTTGACTCACGGTCGCAATAAATAAATTAAAGTCCAACATGCGTGGCTCTCCTCAAGATAAAACGGTAAGACCGAGTCGCTCGAGGGGCTTTGGGTTCAGCTCAGCGCTGAAGCGCACAGCCTGAAACGGCTCGGTCTTCGGGGTTCGTCGTTACTTATTCACCGACTTTCTCAGCATTCTTGAGGATTTCTTCCGGAATCGTCATGCCGATGGCTTTAGCGGTCTTGGTATTGATGATGACTTTGTCCGTGGACTGCATCTGGATGGGCATGTCAGCGGGCTTGGCCTTGCCTTCCAAGATGTCCGCGCCCATGTGGCCGGTCATGCGACCGAGTTCAAAGTAGTCAACCGCGATCGACGCTAAGCAACCACCACGAACCGGTTCCCCTTCCCCGTCAATCACCGGGAGTTTGGCCGGAATCGCTACCTTTAAGAGGGCGGGCAAACCAGACGAAATCACGTTATCCGTGGGGGCAAAGATCCCATCGACCTTACCGACAAGGCTCTGCGCCGCCTGCACAATGTCGTTAACGTTCGTGACCGTAGCTTCCACGATTTCAATCCCTTCCTTCTGGGCGGCTTCTTTTAAGAGCTTGACCTGGAATTCGGAGTTGACTTCGCTTGCGTTAAAGATCACACCCACCGTCTTGGTTTCGGGCTTCAAGCGAAGCATGAGTTTCAACTGATCCGCGACGGGGTTAATGTCGGAGACGCCCGTCACATTACGACCCGGCTTTTCGTTGGAGTCAACGAGCTTGGCGACTTCGAAGTTAGTCACGGCCGTCGCCACAATGGGCGTGGTCTTGGTTTTGGCGGCTGCCGCTTGCGCCACCGGCGTTGCGATCGCAAAGATGATTTCATCCTTGTCGTTCACAAAGCGGTTCATGATGTTATTGAGGTTACTCTGATCACCCTGCGCATTTTGCAGGTCCAAGCGAATGTTCTTGCCGTCTTCAAAGCCACGTTCCTTGAGCCCTTGAATGATGCCGTCGCGCGAGGCGTCTAAGGCAGCATGCTCAACAATCTGCGCAATCCCAATGGGGATTAATTCGGGAGCTTGGGCAACTTTTTTGTCTTCGCCGCAGCCCACCAACGTGGCCATTAAACCTAAGGACGCCGTCAAAAGGGCAATTTTCTTCATCGTTAACATGGTCAATTTTCCTGTTCTAAAAACTTTTTTTTGGGTGTAGTCGATCGGTTGAACGTGTGGCGTGAGCAAACATGTCCCCGTAAAAGGATTCGTGTGCATTCAACGCACAAGGAAAAAATCCATTCAAGCCGCTATCGAATTTTTTCTGAGGGATCAAAGTTCAAGCCCTATCCAGGCGGATCCCAACGCTAAGGGCACGGAGTGAATCGTGAAAACCGGTTAGACCCGGTAATAACGACGCCAACCGTGACGCGTTTCTAGAACAAGGTGACCTAAGGTCATCGAGACGGTGTCTGTCTCATTCGTGGTAATCATCAGATATCCCCTTTATACGTACACTCAGGATCGTTTCCGTGATTGGAAATCGTCCGTCGGTTTTTTTGGTGATGGATTCAGTTGATGGAAAAAAGTGAGTGTCAGGGCTTTTCGAGCCCCAACGTTGGGTGACCGAACGAAATTCGTTTCACTTGTTTTCAACTATACACACGTTTTTTTCGCCGTGTTGCCTCCCCTTTATCCTTCCTCTTAGATAAAAGCGCCTAGAGAGACTGCGCGGACGCAAATCGGACCGAATCTTTTTGTTTTTCCTAGGGTTTCTACGAGCCCTGAACGGGCGAAAAGACGCGAGATCGCCACTGAAAGTCGGTCGAAAAAGTGGGGGTGAAGCGTCGGGGGTCCGATTTCAATAGACGAAAAAAAAGCGGCGCTCGGATTCCGAGCGCCGCTTCCCAACCATGCTGATTTCAGAGGACCAGTCCGAAATCAAGAGAAGAGCACCGAAGGCTGAGCCAAAAGGCATCAAGCACTTCGATGGGAAAGTGTTCGGGGGACCAGACCCGATGCGGTGACCAACCGCTTCACTTTCCTCACATCACTTCTAGAGAAAGTGATGTGGCAAACGATTCACGAGGAGAGAGTTTCTGAATCGTTTGCTTTCTTCGGAAAGTCTAGGACAAGGAGAGAACCTAAACTTCCCATTCATCAGGGCTAACCTCTAAGGGTAATCCCTGTTGAATGCTTAGCATTGTACAGAAGAGAATCCCTATAGGGAATACCCTGTGAAAAGCAATTTGTAAATAAATGTAACAGGCTTGTGTAACTAGCGAAAGCACGCTTGCTTTTTTCGTCTTAGGGAAAAGTGCTTAGCTCAAAACAAAGCAAATTCGCCTACGCTAAGAACTCATCCACCGCCACATTAAAGTAGCGCGCTAAGGTAACCGCCATCTCGGGCGTAATGGGTCGCACCCCTTGCTCTAAGTCGGAAATGCGACTTTGATTCACCCCTAAGAGTTCGGCAATCGCCTTTTGAGGACGGTGCGCTGCCTGACGAAGGGCCTTGAGGCGTAACCCGGGGGGCATGGGCTTTTCTTCCCCCCAAGGCTTCGGGCTCGCCACAGCGCTCATCACGGGCGTACTTTTCTCCAAGAGCGCCTTTAAGCTTTCCAAGTGGGCTTTAACAAGGTCCGCTTGGGTGTCGGCCACCGTGAGCATAAAGGTCACTTCATGCGTGTCCGTGGGATGTTGCGTTAAACGGGGAAGACTCACCGGGGGCTCCTTTCTTTTCTCGGAAGGCGTCAGGGTTTCTGGCATACTTTGTGTCAATGGGCGTTGCCATTGTAACGCGCCCCGCCTCACACCTGGTTCACTATGACTCATTCCCCTTCCCGTTCGCTCTTAGAAGATTTGCGTGTTAACACCCGTCGCCTTCGTCGACACTTTGCGACGATCTCGCGCCCGTTGGGGGTCACGGACTTAAAGCCCGAACCCATCATCCGCCAGCACTCGCACCGCAATGACCCGCCGATTTATCGCGACTTGCCGCCCCCGAAAAACCTCACCATGGGGTTAACGGATGCGCTCAAAGCTCGCTCCACCCATCGTGCCTTTTCGGACGAGCCCTTAACGGATGAGGATTTAGCCACCATTTTGTGGGCCGCGGACGGGATTAACCGCCCGGACGGGCGTCGTACGACGCCGTCCTCCTTAAATTGGCGCGAAGTGGACATCTACGTTTTAAAGGCCAACGGCACCTGGCGCTATGAGCCCGAAGGCCATCGTTTGCGTTTCATTGATTTACCGGACCTTCGTGAAGAAACCCTCTTTGCCCAGCCCTTCTTAAAGTCGGCCCCCGTGCAATTAGTGATGGTAAGCGACGTTTCCCGTACCGAGAGCCGCCTCATGCGCTTTGGGAAGAAGTTGGCGAAAACCGTGGGGTCGCGTGCGTGGTCGGAAGACAAAATCGATGAGATGATGACCCGCTCCATGACGATTGATGCGGCGGTTAAAGTGCAAGCCGTCTATTTGGCCTGCGCCGCGCTTGATAACGTAGGTTGCGTTTGTCGCACCGGCTTTGATCAGACCGCCTTGATGCGTGTCTTACCGATTAACGAAAATCAGACGCCGGTGCTTTGCATGACCGTGGGCTACAAAGCCAAACGCTGGCTCGATACGATTATGTAAGAAGAAGGGGACCGAAAAATCGGTCCCCTTTTTCTTTGTCTTTACGGTAACGCATTCCAGCGCTTCGCTTCTTGGCGGCTCACGTGCGTCAAGAGCCCACGCGCCCATTGCAAGAAGGGATCTTGGTGCGTGGACTGGTGCCAGACCAAATGGGGCGTAAAGAGCCCTAAGGAGTCGGGCGCCGGAACGAGCGTTAAATCCTCACCCAAACGGCTGTGGAGCCAGTTGAGTGTAATTAACGAGCCCACATAGACCATGTCGGTTTCGCGTAAGACGTCCGGCACATTCATAAAGTACGGCGTCTCAAAGCCCACGTTCATACTTAAGGGTTCTGGGGACTGCAAGGAATTTTTGGTGTTGGCAATCCTCACCGAACGAAACGCGCTCAACGACGCCATCGTTAACGCCTCACCACTTTCAAAATGCTTGGCTAAGGGGTGCGACGTGCGGCACATCACGTAATAGGGGCTCTCGTAGAGTTCAAGCGAAAAGAAGTCAGAACTTAACCCCTGGGTCTGCCCCAGAATCGCCATATCGGCTTGCCCATAGCGCAAACGCTCTAAGACTTGATCGTCAACGTTGGCAATCTGCACGCCCGCCTTGGGGGCTTGAGTCATCAAAGAGCGTAACGACGGGGCCACCAGCCCCGCAGCGACGTTATCCGAACTAATCACACGAATCGTGCGCGTTTCACGACGAAGGTCAAAGGCTTCGGCTGCATCTGTCAACCCTTTGGCCGTATCGAGAATGGCGCAAATCTTGCGATCCAATTCACGCATGCGGTTCGTGGGGAGCATTTCGTGGCCGCTACGCACAAAGAGTTCGTCTTCAAAGACTTGACGAAGGAGCCCTAAGCGGCGACTGGTCCCAGGAATACTGAGCCCTAAATGTTGGGCCGTAATGGCGACCCCATGGGTGCGCATCAAACTTTGCAAGACCTGAAGGTCCAGAAAGTCCACTTGCTTGAGCATGACGTCAACCTCAGGCAATTTCATGAGGTTAACCTCCGCGTGGTGCGACGCATGGGTTAAAGCATCAGAATGGGTCATGGTCCTAGAAAAGTGGAATTGTTGTTCTTGTTGGTATCGGTCTTTGCCTCTCATCCAAAGCGAAAGGCACAGACCACCCGTGGTCTCGGGTTGGGTTGAAACCATTGTAAAACAGAGGAGGCATTTTTCAAATATAGAATTCCCTTGCTCTAAACCCTACCCCCAACATCTGCCCCTCCCCTATTTACGGGTAAACACCTATAAAAAGGTCAAAATCCCCAATCACTGGGATAGACAGACGGACCAAACACAAGGGAAGTTCGCCTCTTTTTTGGGCACCTCAGAGGGAAAAGCCCGCCACATCAATGACTTACCAACCTTATCCACAGACCACAGGATATAGGGCAGGCTTAAACCCTATAACCCTATTGGTTGTATTTAGTGCGCACATTCGCTAGACTACCCCCCAATGACCGAAGCTCGGATGACGCTATACCCACTTTGTTGGAAAGGCACGTTCGGGCTTTCACTTTCTTCAATTGATTGTCATCCCTAAGGATGGCGCCCGAATCTGGGCTCCTCCCCTTTGGCTTGCCCCCTCAATTGAATGACATTTAACGCTGAGACGAAGTAGAAAAATGACCATCACTGTATTAAAGAAAGACAATTCCACGGAAATCTTCAAGGGCGAAAAGATCATTGACGCCGTGAAGAAAGCCGCCTTCCGCTGTGACAAATTGATTGATGAAGCTACGCTCCAGCAGATTGTCCATGAAGTGAAGCGTCGCATTGGGCAGCGCGAAACCGTGAAGGTGGCTGAACTCCATGAACTCGTCATTGCCGTTTTGTCCTTTGTGCAATTGGGTGACGTGGGTAAGGCCTATGCCGAATACCGTTACTACAAGACGACGTACGCCCGTACGTTTGAACAGTTGCGTCAAGACGCCGACGACGTGCTTCGTTTAGGGGACCGTGAAAACGCCAACTATGACAGCTCCTTAGTCTCCACCAAGGGCTCCCTCATCAAGGGTTACCTCACCAAGAGCCTCTACAAGCAGTTCTACCTCTCGGGTCGTGAAAAAGAATTGATTGATCGTGGTGACATCTACATCCACGATTTGCGTGACATGATTTTGGGTTGCATCAACTGCTGCCTCTTTGACATCGGTCACGTCTTAAAGGACGGCTTCGAAATGAGTAACGTCCAGTATTCCGAACCGAAGACGGTGTTATCCGCCCTTCAGGTGATTGGTGACATCACGTTGGTGGCGACCGCCCAGCAGTTCGGTGGCTTTACGTTGCCGGAACTCGACAAGGTGCTTCTCCCCTACGTGAAGAAGAGCTTAGTGGCGGCCACCCGCAAGTACGCTGACTTGGGGTTGTCTGAAGAAAAGATCGCTGAACAGGCTGAAAAAGACGTCATTCGCGAACTCGAACAGGGCTTCCAGAGCTTGGAATTGAAGTTAAACACGGTGCCTTGCTCGCGAGGTGACTTCGCCTTTACGACGATTACCTTCGGTCAGTGGGATCCCAAGGCCTTTGAAGACTCCGACAAGCATTGGCTCCACATGATCAACCGCATCATGCTCAACACCCGTCGTCAGGGTCACGGTAAGGACGGCAAGCCCGTCGTCTTCCCGAAGTTGGTCTACCTCTTTGACGAAAAGCAGGTTGACAGCGACCCGCATAGCGCCCAGCTCTTTGACGATGCCGTGAAGACGAGCACCGAATGCATGTACCCGGACTACTTGTCGTTGTCCTCCGAAAACGGTTCCGTCTCGCAGATCTACCAGAAGTATGGTGCCATCACGAGCCCCATGGGGTGCCGTGCGTTCTTGAGCCTTTGGCGCAATGAACAGGGTGAAGCCATCACGATCGGTCGCTGCAACATTGGTGCTGTGAGCTTGAACTTGCCCATCATCATCAAGTTTGCGCAGATCCGCTCGGAAAACTGGAAGGAGTACTTCTGGGAACTCTTGGATGCTCGCTTAGACGTGATTCGCAGCTTCTTCAAGAAGCGCTATGACATCATTCGTCATCAGCAAGCCTCCAGCAACCCCTTGGCCTTTACGCAGGGTGGTTTCTATGAAGGCACCAAGAGCCCCGATGAAAAGGTCGGTGACTTGGTTCGCTACATGACGGCCTCCTTCGGGATCACGGCGCTTGACGAAGCCACGTACTTGTGGACGGGTAAGCGCTTAGTGGAAGAAGGCGGTGAATTCTCCGCAGAAGTCCTCGACTACTTAGCCAAGAAGTTGAAGACCTTCAAGGAAGAAGACGGTTACTTGTACGCGATCTACGGGACGCCCGCTGAAAGCTTATGCGCCACGCAGGCCCGTCAGTACGACGAATTCTGCTCCGCTAACCAGATTGAAAACGTGTTCCGTGATACCGAGCACTACAGCCCGGAATACTTCACGAATTCGTTCCACGTGAACGTCACGGAAGACATCACGCCCTTTGAAAAGCAGGACTTGGAATTCACGGACTTCCACCTCTGTGAAGGCGGCCACATTCAGTACGTGCGCTTAGACAACCCGGAAAACCTCGATGCTGCTAAGGCCGTGATCCGTCGTGGGATGCAAAAGGGGTTCTACCAGGGTGTGAACTTCGATAGCGCCTACTGCGGTGACTGCGGTGAACACTCCAACAACGTGCTCTTCAAGTGCCCGAAGTGCGGGAGCGATAACCTCTCGGTAATTTCGCGCGTTTGTGGCTACTTGGGTTACTCCAATGTGAACGGGTCGTCGCGCATGAACGACGGCAAAATGGCTGAAATTAAAAACCGTATCAGCATGTAAAGGGAACGCCCCCAGAGGGGGGATCCGATCGTGTGTTTTCGGTCCCCTTTCTGAGGCCCCTTCCCTCTACTCTTGGCGTAGCGCCCCCACTACGCCACCTTTACCTGGCGCCAGGCTCCCCCGAAGTCCTTTTCAACTGAAAGGGGTGTTTGGTGAGTTTGAGCGCCACGTTTTTTTCTTCTCTGACCCCTTTACGAACCTTCACCCCTTATGCATTACATTGGACTCAACACTTGTGACGCCGCCAACGGTCCGGGGATGCGCGTCTCGCTCTTTTGCTCGGGTTGCACCTTAAAGTGCCCGGGTTGCTTTAACGAAGAGAGCTGGGACTTTTGCGCCGGCAAACCCTTTACCGAAGAAACGGTCGAGAAAATCTTAAAGGCTTTGGATGAGCCCTTTATCCGCGGGTTGAGCCTCTTAGGGGGCGACCCGATGGAGCCTGAAAACGAACCCACCTTGGTGGAGTTGGTGAAGCGCGTGCGTGAACGCTTTGGCGACACCAAAGACGTATGGCTGTGGACGGGCCGCCGGCACGAGCGCATCAAGGATCACCCCTTAATGCAATACGTGGACGTGCTGATTGATGGCCCCTTTGTGGAGCGCCTTAAACTCACGGAGCCCGGTTGGTTTGGCAGCTCCAACCAGCGCATCATCCCCTTGCACCCGCGCGCCAAAATCGAATAACCCCACTCTTCCAACGACGTGACGTGTCCCCGTCACGTCGTTTTTCGTTGGCTAATTCAAAAAAATCGGCACTTTTTTCCTTTGAACAGGGATTCTCCCTGTTTTTGACGTGCCCGTTTTTCGTTGTGAGCGTTTACAATCTCTCCCATGCCTTTAAAAAGTTGGGGTTGAAGACGGACCGGTTTTCTTCCTCACACGCCTACGTGGTCGATCCCCCCTATCAATTTCAGAACGGTTGATAGCGCACCTTGGCGGAAAAACAATAAAGAAGGTTGTTCTCTCTTCGCTCACAACAAAAAGAACACACTATGCAACTCGACCATCTTTTGGGGATGGCCCGTTATGCGGTCTTTGACCTGGACGGCACCCTTATTGACAGTTTGAAAATTTGGAATGACGTGGATGTGGCCTTAGCGGCCGAATTGGGGCTCGACCGGATTTCACCCTCCATGATCTATGAATTGCGTGAAACGACGCTCAAACAATTTGCGCACGCTGAGAACCCCTATGTGCTTTGGTGCAAGGTCTTAGGCGAAATCTCAGGCTCCGCTAAGAGCCCGGAGGCGCTCCATGAACGTCGTTATCAATTAAGCCGTGAAGCGCTCAAAACGAGCGTACATTGGCGAGAGGGCGCCCCCGAATTCGTGCGTGCCTTAGCCGCCAACGGCGTGCAGATGGCGATTGCCACAACCACGCGCCGCGCTAACGTCGATATCTATGCCGATACCAATCGCGACATGAAGGCGATTCTCCCTTTACGCGACTTCTTCAAGGTCATCGTCACCCGTGAAGACGTAGCCAACTTAAAGCCCGATCCGGAAGCCTATCAAAAGGCCTTATTTAAGTTGGGGGCCGCGCCCTTTGAAACGATTGTCTTTGAGGATACGTTAGCGGGCGTTGAAGCGGCAAAAGCCGCGGGGCTTCAAGTGATTGCGCTCTCTGAGCCCCATGCCTTAGCGGATAAAGAGGCCATTTTCGCTAAAGCCGACGCCTATGTCGAAGGGTGGGATGAGCTCCTTCCCTGGGTGCCGAAACGCTAATTGTCAAAAAAACGCTTGAGTTCCCCTCAGGCGTTTTTTCACTTCCCCCTCAGGACTTTCACTGAGACGCACGCTCTCCCGATTGGGAGAGGCAACGGGTACAATTTAAGTAAATGGATCCCTTTGTGTGGTCTGGACCAGTGAGGCCCACAAATGGGAACTTTTCCCCACGATAACTTCTAAACAATGAGGAGAGGTTATGCGCATTCTTGTAGCGGTAGACGGCTCGAACCCGAGCCAAGCAGCGGTGCAATTTTTAGGGAAACGTAAAGCCTTACGTGACGCCCAACCCCAGATGGAATACGTCAACGTCCAGTATTTAATCCCTGAGGGCATTCGTCGCCAGTTTGGGATTGAAAGCGTAGACGCGTTTTATCAGGCAGAAGGTCGTGAAGTCTTTAACGACATGCGCGCCACCATTGAACAAGCTGGCTTTAAAGCCCGCGAAGTGATTCTCTCGGGCACCATTTCACAGTGCATTGACGAAGAAGCCAAGCTCATGGACGCGGACCTGATTGTGATGGGTTCGCGCGGGCACAATAAGCTCGTGGGGCTTTTCTTAGGGAGCGTGAGCCATGAAGTGTTGGCCCGCACCAAGAAGCCCGTCCTCTTAGTGCACGATAAGAGCGTGATTGCGTCCGACCCCTTACGCGTAGGGATTGCAGTCGATGGCTCGAGCTATGGGGATGCCGCCGCGGACTTCTTAATTAAGCACCCGGAACTCTTAGGGACCGAGGTTTCCATTGACGTCCTTCATGTGGTGCCCGACTTTGCCACCTTAATGGGTGAACAGGCGGCGTTAGGCTGCACCGGGGCACAGACCATCGTGGACGAAGATGGGCAGTTGGATTTACTCAATCGTCAACGCACCCACTTTGAGCGCGCGGTCTATCCGATCGTCGAGCGCTTAGAAAAGATGGGCGTCACGGCCAACGCCATTCGTTTAGACGGCGTACCGCATAAAGCCTTAGCGCACTATGCCAAGCACAACTTAGACCTGCTCATTCTCGGGAGCCACGGTCATGGGCGCTTGGAATCCGTGGTCTTGGGGAGTACCGCCATGCAAGTGGCAGCGGCCGCCCCCACGCCTTTACTCGTGATTCAATAAAGTTCGCTAAAATTACTGTGTTTTAAGGGAACGTGCCTCCTTCCTCACTCACGTTCCCTTGACCCCGAAGCGTGTCACAGAACCCAAGCGTTTGTGGCGCGCTTCACTTTTTTTAGAGAAACAAAAAGCCCGAAAGCGCTGAGCCTTCGGGCTTCAAGGGTTAAATCACCAGGACTTAGATCAACTTCAAGAAGTTACGGACCAAGTTGATACGCTCTTCAATGGTGTCGATACGCAGGTACTCACGATCACAGTGGAAAGCGCCACCGGCGGGACCGATCCCGTCAATGACCGGGGTGCCATTTTTCGCGATGTGGTTGGCGTCCGACCCGCCCCCGGCATCCACCCAGGAGATGTCAAAGCCCGACATCTTAGCGGCTTCACCCAACTGCTCCGAGAGCTCCTTGGTGAGATCCGAGAAGGGCATCGCAGGCAAAGCCGAACGAAGCTTCACAGTGGTAGTGATGTCTTCACCCCAGTTCTGAGCCCCTAAGGCCTCAACCCCACGGCAAAGTTCTTCACCGTCTTCGTCACGCCAGAAGCGCAGGTCCACCGCAAGCTTGATGTACTCGGGGATGATGTTGGCTGCCGTCACCCCTTCGCTCACCGTCACGTTGACGCTGGTGCCCTTCCCATCCAAGTCTTGGAGTTTGGAGAGTTCCAGCGCACAGCGTGCCGCCGCTAACAAGGCCGAACGACCCACTTCGGGGTTGTTCCCAGCGTGGGCACTCACCCCGTGGAATTCGATGAAGTACGTGATCGCCCCCTTACGGGCACGAACGAGTTCCCCATTGGGGCGGGCCGCTTCAAAGACGAGTGCACGGGTGCACTTTTTGGCTAAGCCTTCTAACCATTCGGCCGAATAAGAGCTCCCCGTTTCTTCATCGGGGTTGTAGGCCACGAGAATCGCCAAACGATCCAAATCCTTGGGATCGGCATGCTTCATGGCATAGAACGACGACAAGACCCCGCTCTTACAGTCACAGCACCCTGGCCCATTGATATGGTCACCGTTGCGGCTCATCGGGCGCTTGGCGGCTTCCCCGTCTTGGAAAACCGTATCCAAGTGACCGTTTAAGAGTAAGTCAAAGTGTTCGGCCCCCGGCTTATTGGTGGCCAACATCCCGCGACCCACCTCAGGGCCCAAATC
This sequence comes from Sutterella sp., assembly GCA_020025955.1. Classification (GTDB taxonomy): domain Bacteria; phylum Pseudomonadota; class Gammaproteobacteria; order Burkholderiales; family Burkholderiaceae_F; genus Sutterella. The sequence continues at coordinate 5,648 of JAHHRF010000026.1, read as the reverse complement.
CACCAATTCGGCATGCCAACCGATGGATTCGTAATGTCGCTTCATCACCTCAGCACAGAAGGTGACGCCCTTCTGGTTGTGGGTTCCGCAATCCACGTTGACTAACTCTTCGAGGTCTTTTAAAAAATTATCCAACATAGTGCTTCTTTAGCCTCCAACCGTAAACGTAATAATTGCACGCATCACAAAGAGGGACAGGATGGCCATCAAAATCGGCACGGCCATCACCAAGGGGATGTCTCGACCCTTAATCCCAATGACGCCCAAGCAGCGCCCCATGTACTGGAGCTGGCTACCCATCAAGTAAATGGCCGGGATGATGACGCCCAAGTCCACACCACTCAAGGTGGAGTCTTGGTAGAGGGCCATCGCGACACCCACGCCGCCGCCCATACTCATCCACGCGGCCAACAAGACCGTGATGGCTTCACCGGGCAAACCAAATACGCCCATGGCCGGCGCACAAGCATCCCCAATGATGGTCAACAACCCTGAGTGCTTCAAAATCTTGATGAGCACAAAGGCCATCATCACATTCGGAATCGTACTCGTGACCCCAATGTTCCAACCTTGACGAGCGCCCTGTACAAAGACGTCCGTGATCATCGGCTTCGCATTATCGTGACTCATAATTCATTCTCCTTACGTGGGAAGCCCATTAAATCAAGCGGGGGAAGCGCCAGAGGATAAAGCGCATCACGTTGGCGGCAACGATCTTACCGACCAAGACCACGCCTAAGCAGAGGCCTAACGTGACAGGCACAGCCGGCACGGGAGGATCGCTCGAGGCAATCACTAACGCAAAGAGCGGTGCGCCAGAGCCTAAGAAGTTGGTGATGGCGGCGTCAGCCGTCATCATGAAGGTCGCAAAGACCTTGAGTTCACGGTCGTCAATCTGACCTTCGTCATAGAGCTGACGGGTGAGCGCTGCGCCACCGTCCGTACTCTGCAAGGAGGCGATCAACGCCAAGGACGTGGTCCCCGGGATCCCTAAGAGGGGGCGAAGAATCGGGGTCAATAACACGCGGGCCGCCTTCAAGGCGCCGTAGTGTTCAAAGATGGTAATGGAGGCCAAGGCAAACATCACCGTGGGAACGAGCCCCAAGGCGAACATAAAGCCGTCAATGGCACCCGACCCACCCTTACCGCGGAAGTTACTCATGGCGGTAGCGAGCGTGTCGTTACTCAAGGTGGCATTCGCGACCACCTTACCGAAACCACCGTTAATGGTGGTGAAGTCGAAAACGCCGTACCAATCCTTCGAGGCCAGGAGCCCCGAGAAGAAAATGATGGCGAATACGAGTGAGAAGTAGGGCATGATCCCTAATTTCTCCTCAGGCGCAACAGCGTCTTGCACTTTGTTTTCTGCCGACATTGTTCGATCTCCTGTGTAGGTTTTTCCTGTGATATGAAGCGATTGCGCCCCATACAAGAAATCGTAGCACGTTGCCAAAATGGCACTTAACCTCGTTTTCCCCTCATGTATTTCTTAATTTAATGGATTGTTACGTTCGCTTTTATAAATAACATAAGGGCAACCACTAGAGATAATGTCGTAGCCCCTGTCAGGACTGGGTTTTCCCACGAAAAAGGGGAAAGGCGACGGTCGCCCTTCCCCTTTGTTGAGAACCGTATCAACGCACGTTGTCGTTCTTTGAAAAAACGCGCGGTCTTTCCCCTCTTAGAAGCTATGCCCCCAGAGGAGATAGAGCCCAGAGCCCGTATTAAAGGTGTGACCTCCAACGACATACATGGGACCCACCAACGTATCGGCCCCAAAGTAGAGCCCCACGGCTTGGTGCCAGCCGTTTTCTAGCGTTTCGTTGGCCACGATCGCCTCACGGTTCCAGCTGCGGCCCGTTTCATAACTCACCCCGGCCCAGAAGGGAATCCCGAGGAAATTAATCTTGTCCGACAGATTGCGCGATAAACGCAAGCTCCCGTACTGTAAATCGGACCCCGTCCAGCGGCCAATCGGGGCGCCGGGTAACGAGAAGGCGCCCCCTAAACGAAAGACGTTGGGCAGCGCCGATCGCCCTAACTTGGCATTCGCCATCAAGGTCCAGCGTCCCAGGGATTGCGCCCACGTGGCGTCCATCTGGTAGATGGAATCGTAGTGCGTGCGGGAATTGTGATGGTTTAACTGCGTCCACGTCGCGTCAAGTCGGAGCCCGCGCGTGGGGAAGTTCACATCGTCCAACGTGTCCACCGCCAACTTCGCGCTCATATAAGGCGTACGAAGCGTGGTGAAGGAATTCCCCAGCCCGCCAATCAAAGCGGTTGTACTCTGTCGCATCCAGCCGCCCGTCACCGACAAGAACCCCCAGTGACCGAGCTCTCGTCCCAGCCCTAGCCCCACGTGGGTGATCTGGTTACGGTAGCGAGCCACGACGTGGTTCCCTAAGAACTGGTCATAGGGTTGACGACGGATTTCTAATTCCGGGCGCAAATGCCAGGGGCTCCCCGCGGCAATCGGCTGATCAAAGAGCGTCTTAAAGCTTTGCACTTCCCCTAACTGCACTTCGTTTTGCCAGGTGGCTCCGAGGCTATTCACGAGGTTCAACGTGTGCGAAATCAAGAGATGGTATTTGTGCATGTCTTTTAAGTCGGACTGCACACGACCCCCGATGCGTAACACCGAGGTTAAGGGCTCTTCTTCGTGAGCTTTAAAGACGAGGACGTTACTGCCGTCCGCTCCACGCTCTACCACGTAGTTGACGTCATGGAAGTACCCTTCGCCCCAGAGACGGCGACTCGCTTGCGAAATCTGCGCCTGGGTATAGTCCCCTTCTTTACGCATATCCAAGGCTTCAATGGCGACCTTGGGATTCAAGAACGTTAACCCTTCGACCTTCACGTCATCGATTTTGTAGACCGTCTGGAGTTTGTCGCGAATTAAGGTTTCACGTTCACGCGCCCATTCGGCATATTGCGGTTGCGAGACGGCGAGTTTCTTTAACGAGGCCGAAATCTGGTTGGCGGCCGCGTAGCCTGCCTCGATAATGGCTTTGCCCTTATCCAAGTCGGCACTGGTGTATTTCGTGAGATCGGGCGAAATCAACACGTCTTTTGCGGTCAACGACGCTAGCGATCGACGGACGTTTTGTTCCGTCAACAAGTTCACCATCTGGGCCAAAACCGTGACGACACTATCTAAGTCGTCGCGCTGATAAAGGGGCGTCCCCACATTGACCGCAATGATGACGTCGGCGCCAAGTTCTCGTGCGAGGTCAACGGGGAGGTTATCCGTTAAGCCCCCGTCCACTAACAATTCCCCATGGATTTCCGCGGGCTTAAAGGCGCCCGGCACCGACATCGAGGCGCGCATCGCCTCTTGCAGGGTCACGTCATCCTTTAAAACGACACGTTCGCCGTTAACCAAATTGGTGGCCACCGCCGCAAAGGGAATGGGCAAATTCGTTAAGGTTTTGACGCTATCGGCAAAGCCCGTCTTATTTTCCAAAAAGAGTCCTAACTCTTGGTTGGCAACCACCCCCGTGGGGAGTTGAAAGTGGCCAGACGCCGTAATCCCCAAGGACGCCCCTAAGAGCCCCTTTTCGTCATTTTCTTTATCGCGCCAAGAGCGGTTGTCTCGGCTGGGGCGAGAACTTAACATCTCTGCCCAGTCGACCCCCAGCACAATGTCTTCGATTTCGTCAGCGGTATAGCCCGCCGCCCACGCGCCCCCGATCATGGAGCCCATGCTAGTTCCCGTGACCACATCCACTTCAATCCCTAAGGCTTCTAACACCTTTAAGACGCCCACATGGGCAAAGCCGCGAGCGCCGCCCCCAGAGAGCACCAACCCCACACAGGGTCGGTGTTCTTTTTGGCAGGTCGCACGGATTTCGTCTGGGGTTTTAGCCGACACGGCCCCACTCAAAAGGACACCGGCGGCCAAGCCCGCAACGAGCCCCTTGAGGGTTTGAGAAAACGAAAAGGAATACTGCACGCGGGCACCTAAAGAAAACAGTTCAAAAATTGGGTAACACCCCCCTCTTCTGGGAGGCACTTTCCTACGCATTATAGGGAGGAGTCTTTTCGGAGGATACCGACAAAAGAAAACCGCTTCTCACTGCCAGAGAAAAGTCTCAGCAACAAGAAGCGGATTCGTTTTAAATCAACGAACGGTTAACCGAACGCCTTAGCGGGGGTTACGGTTTAAGAGCCCTTCGTCAATCATGGCCGGATTCGGACGAGCGCCTTCAATCATGCGCAAGTGGTTCTGGTCACGGTGTTCGAAGTCGCCTTCGATGTTGGGCACATCCAAAGTCGTGATCTGGTCGTACGAGAACGTACCGTCTTCATGGAACGTAAACGTGATCGTCCAATCCTTCGTGGTGAAGTTTTCTTCCAAGAAGGGGTTGGAGCAGATGCCGTTGACGAGACTGCCGCGTTCAGCGCGAAGCGTGATGGACTTGTCACCCACCTTGGCTTCACCCACCGCCATGGCCACCTGACCGCGCGGAATGGCCAAGGTCATGTAAACCTTACCCGTGGCCGGTTCCCAAAGAAGGAAACCCACCTGATCGTGGAAAGCACGCAATTCGTCGGGCTTCGTGATCCACACACGATAGCGAAGACCGTAGAAGACCTGCGGGCCGTTATTTTGGGCGTCGCAAAGTTCAAACGTCCAGTGTTCCTTGTAGGGTTCGGTTTCGCCGCCCCACGCCTGCGGGTGCGTATCCACGCCCTTTTCACCGTACCAGGTGCCCGCCAACGGGGCTAAGGGGCCGAGGTTGGCTAAGGTGTCGGCTTCGGCCGGGGCTTCGGTGTAGATGTCCTTTTCAGTCATGTCTGTGTCTCTGAAGGGTTAAGGGTCAATCAAACGATGGGGTCAAAAAAGCACCCCCTTACGCTCACAAGTAGGGAGTGTACCACCTGGGGCTAGGTCGGCAAAGGGGGCGCGTCGGTTATAGACTTTGCAAAGGTGTCAAGATGTGATTTTGTGTGCGCCCTATACGTTTTTATAGCTTGAACGGTTATCATTAGGGCACACGTATTTTTTAGCGGGTCTCGCCGAGCCTTTTGCCGCGAATTTTCCCCTCTAAATCAATCCTTTTGACGAAGCCAGAGATTCATTGTGAAACGGTTTTTCCTTTCTCGCCTTAGCGTCTTAGCCGTGAGCTTGAGCACGCTAGGCTGGGTACACGCTGCCACACTGACAGCACCGTTGAGTTTGATGGACGCCATCGGGCGCCTTCATGACCAGTCGGACCGCCTCCGTATGGCGGATGCTGACATTGCCGCCGCGCAAGCCAAATCTGACGCGGCCCGCTTCCTTCATGGCCCGAAAGTTGAACTCGTCGCCAAGCAAGTTTGGGGCACGAAAACGATTGACGCCTCCATTGATACGGGGCTCTCGCAGCGTTTATCCCCCTTCACGAAGCCCAATCCGCAAATTCAGCAACTTCCCCCAGCCGACCCGCGTCGCCAGCAGGCCGAAGCCTTAAAACCCTTCCAAGAGATGTTAGGGAAACTCGCGGGCGGGTTTGATCACATCAACATCCATCACAAAATCAATTTGGATGGTCCGCGTGTGAGCGTGGACGTGATGTGGCCCCTCTACACAGGTGGCCTCATTGGGGCACAGCAAGAAAACTTAAAGTTAGGGGTCTCGGAAGCCATTGCCGATCGCCAACAAAGTG
>JAHHRF010000025.1 GCA_020025955.1 Sutterella sp. | reverse complement strand
GTACTTTTTTGGTGGCACTGTTGGTGACGGCATCCTTTGTGATAAAACGGCTTGTATCAATATTTCGGATGCTATTTTCGTGAATGTCTGAGGAAGAGATCCACGGTAGCGTACCCATCCAATATTCTTCTTTCGCTTTGGATGGAGTGCCACCGCCTACGATATTGGAGGCAATGTCCTTGAGCTTTTTCTCTTCCCAATGAGGGTAACTATTTCCATCTTCTTGATTAAATCGTAATTTTGGATTTGCCATCATCTACCCCCTCAAAATTTAATCCGAAGCTCTTTAAAGAACCCATTGAGTTTTTCATCAATGAGCTTCTCTTCTTGCTCAAGCTTGGCAAGTTCAGCAAAGGTGGCGGCCAGATCAATGGGCTCCTCTTCTTCCGAAGAATCCACGTAGCGCGGGATGTTGAGGTTGAAGTCGTTTTTTTTGATTTCTTCAAAGCTGGCTAAGTGAGCGTACTTCTCAATATCCTCACGGGCTTCGTAGGTCTTAAAGATCTTGTCGATATGTTCGGCATCCAAGAAGTTCTTAGCGCGCTCCTTTCGGAATTCTTTCGAGGCATCGATAAAGAAGACACTACGATCCGGGTTATTTTTCTTTAAGACAATCACGCAGGTCGGAATCCCAGTCGAGAAGAAGATCCCGGCTGGCAAACCAATCACGGCATAAATGTGCCCCTTCTTGAGGAGCTCTTCACGAATGGTGCCTTCTGCCGCGCCACGAAAAAGCACACCGTGAGGTAAAACGATCCCCATGGTGCCGGTGTCTTTCAAGTGATAGAACCCATGCAAAAGGAAGGCAAAGTCAGCTTTACTAGCAGGCGCTAACTTCTTATACGGAGCGAAACGCGGATCAGTGAGAAGACCGTCTACGGCATTGTATTTTTGCGAGTAGGGCGGGTTCATCACCACGGCATCGAAGTTCGTGGGTTCTTGCGTGGGCCAGTCGGCATCCAACGTGTCACCGTTATGCAGGTGTTGGTGCGTTGCCGGTACACGGTGAAGCATCATGTTCATGCGAGCCAAGTTATAGGTTTGGTTCTTTAACTCTTGACCAAAAAATTGAATGGCAGACTGGTTGTCGAGGTGCTTGACGTCGTCGTTCTTGATGAACTTACGAATCTGAAGCAATAAAGAGCCCGACCCACAGGTGGCGTCATAAACGGAGAAACCGTATTTGTCGTCTTGTTTATGCGTGACGATGCGTGCAATGAGTTCCGAGACCGCTTGCGGGGTATAGAATTCACCGGCTTTCTTACCCGACTCCGAAGCAAACTGCGAAATCAAGTATTCGTAAGCGTCCCCAAGGGCGTCTTCGGAGTAGCGCGTAAAGTCAATCCCCGCCAACTGTTTGATGACTGCGGCAATCATGGCGTTACGCTTGTCAGGGGTCTTCCCCAAGTCCTTCGACTGGATATCAAAGTCGTCAAAGAGCCCTACATAGGTACCAGACCCTGCCGCTTCAATGTCGCGGAAGGCTTGGCTCAAATTGTCCAACATGAAGGTGCGATCGTTGATCTGCTCGTAGAAGGCCGAGAAGGTCTTGTCGGGATCAATCACACAGCCAAAACGGTCTTGGAGTTCGGCTTTTAAGTCGCTCCAGGTTTCTTCGTCTTCAGCGGCTTCCGCGTAGGCTTCTTGTGCAACAGCTAAATTTTCAGGCTTTTCATCTTCCAAGAGTTCATACGCTTCGACGAGCATTTTGTCGGAGAGTGCCTTGTAGAAAACCAAACCTAAGAGATAGTCCTTGTAGACGTCCGCCGACATGACTTGGCGCATTTCATCGGCTGCGGCCCATAAGGTGCTGTTTAAATCTTTAGCTGTTAACTCCATGGTGGAAAGAGCCTTCTTGTTTGCAAAGTGGAAGAGGGGGCGCTTAAATGCACAAAAACCCCGTTCGGGGTTTGAGCGAGACGCCTTGATAATGAATTTTATTAAGTATAAGCGCTAAGGGCTTTTTGAGCTTAAGAAGATGTTCTTGAAGACTGAACTTCCGTAAGAAGGAAAAGAAGTATGAATTACGTTCCTGCGCAAGTTGATTGTAATTGCTGGGCTAGGTTGGAGATGTAGTAGATCGACTGTAGGGAAAATGCTAATGCTTTAACGAATCTGCTCGTTCTCTGCTTGCTATAATTCTTTGCAAGCAATCTGCTTACGGAGCGTATTATGCAAGCAAAAGTAATTGAAAAACAGAAGGATGTAAAGAAACAGAAGGCTGCTGTCGCGAGAAGTAAATCGTTAACCGCAGAGGAGCGTTCAAGAATTGCAACGAAGGCGGCTTTGAAAAAGGCTGGCTATCCGAGTGCCACGTATATTGGCAAATTGAAGTTGGGTAACGCTGAGATTCCGTGCGCTGTTTTAGATAATGGCAAGCGTGTGGTATGGAAACGCGAGGTGGTAGGACTGTTAACTGGCAATAAGAAGGGGGGCTTGGAACGATACTTTTCTCCTGCCAATTTGCAACCGTACGTTCCAGAAAAGTTTAAAGATCCCTCACAAGCCTCGATTCTGTTTGAGAAAGACGGTGTAAAGTGCAATGGATATGAGGCAGAAGATCTCGTGTCGATTTGTCAGATGTATCTCATAGCGAGACGAGAGAATGCGTTATTGCCAAGCCAAATTCATCTAGCAATGCAATCAGAAATAATTATTCTGGGGCTTGCTGGCGTGGGCATTGCAGCTTTGATCGATGAAGCAACTGGATACCAGGAAGTCCGAGATCGAGATGCATTAAACCTTCTTTTAGAAAAATATCTCCAAAAGGAGTATGCGGCGTGGGCCAAAAGGTTTCCGGACGAATTTTATAAAGAAATTTATCGATTAAAGAGTTGGGAATATAAAGAACATAAACACCCCTCAATTATCGGCAAGTATACAAATGATATCGTTTATGAACGATTGGCACCTGGGTTATTGGAGGAGCTTCAGAAACGGAGTCCTAAAGATGACGCGGGACGTAGACGAATTCGGTATCACCAATGGATGACCGATGATACTGGAATCCCAGCATTATCAGTGCATATTCATGCAGTAATGGGGCTTATGAGAGCGTCTGATTCTTGGGAGCAGTTTTTATCTATGTTAGATAGGAGTTTTCCTAAGAAAGGAAGTCAAATTCCGTTATTAATGGTCTAAATTTTGAAATTGTAAAAAAGTCAAAGGGCTATTTTTCATAGCCCTTTGACTCATAAACAAACAATCCCTTCTTCCTTGAGAAGCTCTGCTGTCTCAAAGAGGGGAAGCCCCATGATGCCAGTGAAACTGCCTTCAATGCGATCAATGAAGACGCCCGCTAATCCTTGAATGCCGTAGCCACCCGCCTTGTCGTAAGGCTCGTCGGTGTGGCAGTACTTTTCAATTTCCGCTTGGGTGAGGTCTTTAAAGTGGACCTTGGAGACACTCACACGCATGTGAGCCGTCTCTAACGACTTCCCAACGACCACGACGGTGCGCACTTCGTGCGTGACGCCCGAGAGCGCCGTCAAGAACTGACAAGCCTCATTGAAGTCCGCAGGCTTCCCAAGGATGGCGTCTCCTAAACTCACGACCGTATCGGACGCCAACACGGGTAAGGTGTTGGGAAGGTCCATTGCGTCTCGCTTTGCTAAGCCTTCTGCGAACTTTTGCCAAGCAATACGCTCAGCGTAGTCAGTGGGCAATTCCCCCGCTTTGACGGTTTCATCCCCGTCAAACGCTTTGAGGGTATGCGCGTTCGAGGCGGCCACCGTAATGGAGAGCCCTAAATTTTCTAAGAGCTCACGGCGACGCGGACTTTTGCTAGCCAATAAGAGTTGGGTCACGGGAGGGCCTTTTCTGTTTTAAGCGCGGTGATAGGGGTGCTTCGCGAGGATGGACCAAGCGCGATAGATTTGCTCGGCTAAGAACACACGGGCGAGCGCATGCGGGAGCGTCATCGAACTCAAACGAATGGTGAGATTAGCGCGGGCTTTGACGTCTTTGGAGAGACCGTCCGGGCCCCCAATCACGAAGACGGGGTGCTCGCCATCGGCTCGCCACTGGGCAAAGTGCTTGGCTAAATCCATCGTGGTGAGGTCACGGCCATGCTCATCGAGGACGATGACAAAGTCGTCGTCTTCAATGTTCGAGAGGATACGTTCCCCTTCTGCGGCCATGAGCTGCACGGGCGTTTTCCCATTGCGGGGTTCCGTGCGCAATTCTTTGAGTTGGAGCGAAAACTCTCGCGGAAAGCGGCCCAGGTAGTCGGAGGTACCAATGGCCGCCCATTCCGTGATGCGTTGCCCCACCGCCAAGATGGTGGTTTGCATTACTGAGCGCGGTGCGGCATTAAGTGCGACTTCGTTTCTTCAGAAACGGCCTGGAACACTTCCTTGCCACCCCAGATTTCTTCGAGGTTGTAGTATTCGCGAACGGCGGGCTGCAAGCAGTGAACCACGATCTGGCCCAAGTCCACGAGAACCCATTCGCCGGATTCCTGACCTTCGGTACCTAAAACGAAACCGCCAGCGGCCTTCACGGACTGAGCGACAGACGAGGCGAGGGCGCGGTTCTGGCGCCCCGACGTACCCGATGCGATCACAACGCGTTCAAACTGATTGGTGAGGCCTTCGGTGTTGAAAACCTTGATGTCTTTACCCTTCACATCGTCAAGGGCTTCCACGACGAGGTGGGTGAGTTCTTCGAGAGTCATAATTAACCTTCAATAAAAAAAGAGAGGCGATCGATTTAGGATCGCGATAAATAGAGTTGATGGGCCTGAATTAAGGGGGCCACACCGTACGGGAGTAAGTCGTCTAACGTCGCCCAATCCTGAGCGTTAACTAAACGCCTCACCTCGGTGGAGGACGCCCTGTGAGGGGCCATCGAAATTTCAGTGATTAGCCCAGCGCCTTGGGTGGCTAAACGGTCTGGCTCCACCCAGCGCCCCGTGGCAAATGCATGGGGCACGCTTTTAGGCGAGGGCTCGCCCTCACGCTTCACAACTGCGAAGTGGACAAAGTCGATTAAGGACCAATAATCCTTCCAGGAACTTAACCCCGCCCACTGGTCAGCGCCCAGAACCCAAACGAGGGGAAAGCGCGGACCCACACGGGTGCGTAGGGCTTTGACGGTGTCGATCGTGTAGGTGGCACCCTGTCGGACCAATTCCATGCGATCCACACCCAAATGTGGCTCGTATTGTATCGCACGCTCAATGAGTTCAAGCCGGATTGACCCTGCTGTTACGTTTTCTTTTTGCCAAGGGTTGCCCGCAGGCACAAAACGCACTTCATTCACGGGTAAGGCGTCCCAGGCGGCTCGTGCGAGCGCCAAGTGGCCATTGTGAATTGGGTCAAAAGTGCCACCGAGCAGCGCCCAGCCAGCACGAAAGCGTGAAGCCGTCATAGAAGTGTGAAACGAAAACCGTGATAGTGCCCACAGTATAGTGCACAAAGCAAACGCCTCCAGAGCCCGACGGGGTTCGGAGGCGTTGGTAAAGGGGCTTGTGAGCCCCTTTAGCGAAAGACGTCCAGCGTCGACTTATTCTTCTTCGTCGAACACAGCCGAGGTGTAAACCTGCTGCACGTCGTCCAAGTCTTCGAGCGCGTCGAGGAGCTTTTGCATCTTCGTGGCGTCGTTACCCGTCAATTCCGTTTCGTTCAAAGCCTTGTAGGTGATTTCAGCGACTTCAGGGTTGAGACCCTTTTCTTCGAAAGCCTTCTGAACGGCTTCGAAGTTGCCCGGTTCGCAGGTCACTTCGATGGCGCCGTCTTCGTCCGTGATGACGTCGTCAGCGCCGGCTTCCAAAGCGATTTCCATCACGGTGTCTTCGTCCGTGACGCCTGGCGCAAAGATGAATTCGCCGATGTGCTTAAACATGAAGGAGACAGAGCCTTCGGTACCGAGGTTGCCGCCGTGCTTGGATAAAGCATGACGAACGTCAGCGACGGTGCGCACGCGGTTGTCGGTCGTGCAGTCGATGATCAAGGCAGCGCCACCGACGCCATAGCCTTCGTAGCGGACTTCTTCGTAGGAGACGCCCGGCAACTGACCGGTACCCTTGAGGATGGCGTTGTTGATCGTATCCTTCGGGACGTTACCGGAGCGAGCCTTCGTCAACGCCATGCGGAGACGAGCGTTGGTGTCGGGATCGCCACCGCCTAAACGTGCAGCCACGATCACTTCGCGGATGAGTTTCGTCCAGAGGTTGGAGCGCTTAGCGTCCTGACGGCCCTTACGGTGCTGAATATTGGCCCACTTGGAATGACCAGCCATGATAGTCCTTTCTGTCTGTTGTGAGTGCACGCGGCTTGAACCCGCTGAAAGGGTGTTCCCCCTTTCGTTAGGGCGAGAAACACTCGTTTCTCACGCATGCACGTTGAATTAATTACCAAAAAGAACGGCGCCAGGTCCAATTATGGAGGGGCGCCGCCTCAACGAAAGGGGGTATTTTAATGCATTTAGCCCACCTAAATCAGTGAGAAGTGAGACTTCTTTTCGGATTAACCGCCTTTGGGGAGGTGTTGGAGGGCAGAAATCCAAAAGTGAAGCCCCTGTTTGAGTGCCCCTTCGTCCACATCAAAGGTGGCGGTATGGTGCCCGCTGGGACGGTCTGCCCCGAGCACAAAGAAGGCGGCTTCGCCCCCATGGGCTTGTACGCGACGGGCAAGAAGCGTGGCGTCTTCCGATCCCCCAAAATTCATCGGATCCGTTCGAACGGTAAGTCCCTCAATCGCGGCCCCTGCGCGCTCAAGGCACGCCACCAAGGCGGGGTCATTGGTGAGATCCACGGCTTCGCCCATTTTCTCGAGCGTCACCTCGCAGTTTTGTGCCAGGGCTGAGGCTTTCAGAATTCGCTCCGCGCTCTCGGCCATGTAGGCGTTAATCTCTGCGTTTTCGCCACGCACTTCTAAAACCATTTTGGCGTGCGAGGGAATCACGTTTCGCCCTTCGCCCCCCGTTAACTGCCCCACGTTAATGCGGGTCATCCCATCACGGTGGCGAGGTAACCCCATTAATTGCGTAAAGGCGTAGCAGGCGGCCGCTAACGCATTGTGCCCGGCATTGGGTTCAACGCCGGCGTGTGCCGGTTTCCCCGTGAATGTCGCATCGAGCTTGGTGGTGCACAAAAACCCCGTGGGATTGACGGAGACTTCGCCCGTTTTGCACATCATGGCAACGTGGCTTGCTAAGAAAGTATCCACGTCGTCGAGAATGCCGGAAGCGGCCATCGCTGCCGCCCCTCGTACCCCTTCTTCGGCGGGCTGGAACAAGAATTTATAGCGCCCAACCAAGTCTGAGGCATGGTCTTTCACCCAATGCGCGAGCGTGAGCCCTGTGGCGGTATGCGCATCGTGCCCGCAGGCGTGCATGAGACCGGGACGCGTTGAAGCAAAGCCTTCGCGGGTCGGGAGGTGATTGGAATCCGTCGACTCGGTTACGGGTACGCAATCGATATCAAAGCGAAGCGCCACCGTGGGCCCCGGTCGCCCCGTGTCCAATACCCCCACGCAGCCTGTTAGCCCCTGCATGCGATCTAAAAGGGATTCGTCTACGTGGTTGGCTCGCGCAAGGGCAAGCCCTGCTTCCACGACGCTCGTCTTTCGTCCCAAACAAGCGGACGCGTCAATGATGTCGGGGCCGAGTAACACCTCAAAGCCCAGGTTTTCTAGCGTTTCGGCAATGCGTGCCGTGGTGGTGAATTCTGACCAGCCTTCTTCGGGCAATTGGTGTAATGAGCGACGAAGCCCAATGAGTTCTTCCTCATACGAGGTGAGTGCACTCAGGGTAAACATGGCTACTCCTTTTTGTCGACAGGGTTAGAGGAGATTGAGTAACTGGATAATTCTAGAAATATCAAGGAGATGGTGGGTCTTTTTATTCTCCTACGATTGCCCTTCATTTTGTGGGAATCCAAAATATTTCTTTGTTACGTATCAATAAAGGTCGGAATTGATTGTCCTAAAGAGGTAATTCGACCATAATTCTATGGGAGAGTTTTTTCGTACTCACTGAGGGCGAGAAACCACTGTTAGTTCCGAATTGACGATGGGAAGGGGGCTTGACGTTGATGAGCCCCCTAAAAGTGCGTCATGTAGAAGGGGAATCGTAACGATGTCCTTGGATGCGTTTGTTGAACGAACCACACCCTGGGTAGCTGAGCGCTTTGAAGCGATTCGCGCGATGAGTGCGGACGGCCCTGGGGTGACGCGAGAAGCCTATAGCGCCACCGAAAGCGCCGTGCTCGACTATCTTGTCGCTCAAGGTGAAGCCTTGGGGATGCAGGCTCAGACGGATGCTGCGGGTAACGTTTGGCTCACTTTGAAAGGGCGAGACGCGACAAAACCCGCCTTAGTCGCCGGAAGCCACGTTGATAGTGTCCCGGAAGGGGGTAACTACGATGGGCTCGCGGGTGTCTTAGCAGCGCTCACTTGCGTCTACACCTGGCAGCAAACGGGCTTTGTGCCAGCGCGCGACTTTCGCGTCTTGATGCTTCGAGGCGAAGAGAGTTCCTTTTACGGGAAGGCTTACATGGGGTCGCTCGCCTTAACGGGGCAGTTGACACCGGCGCACTTGGCGCTCAAGCACCGATCGGGCGAAGGCACCCTGGGGGATGCTTTAACCCGTTGTGGGGTAGTAATTGAGAAGGTCACCGAGGGGCAACCCGTGGTGGACCTCTCGCAACTCGCGGCCTTTTTTGAACTCCACATTGAGCAAGGTCCCATGCTGGAAAAAGGGGGACGGGCTCGTGTTGGGGTGGTCACGGGGATTCGCGGGAACATTCGCCACAAGCGCGTGAAGATTCTCGGGGAAACAGCGCACTCAGGCGCAGTGGACAAAGCCTATCGGCATGACGCCGTGATGGCGTTTGCGGAGCTCGTGCACACCCTGGAAGAACGGTGGGATGCCTTAGTGAGAGCGGGGGACGACTTAGTCTTTACCGTCGGGGTCGTGGAATTGCCGCCCACGCGTGCGATTTCAGTGATCCCTGGCGAAGTGACTTTCTCGGTGGATATTCGGTCGCTTTCCACGGAAACGATCGGGGTCTTTCACGCCATGCTTCAAAGTGAAGCTCACGCGATCGAACAAACACGCGGTGTGCGTTTTGAGTGGGATGAACCTATCAAGACAGCGCCCGGTCTCATTGATGAGGCCATGCAAGCCCGGTTACGCATCGCCGCAGAAGCCGAAGGCATTCCTTACGAGACGATGCCTTCTGGCGCTGGGCACGATACCGCGGTGATGAGTGCAGCGGGCGTGCCCTCTGCCATGATTTTTGTGACCAACCAAAACGGGTCACACAATCCGCATGAAGCGATGCGGATCGATGATTTTTTGCTGGGCGTAGCGGTGCTACGTCGAGCGTTGGAAGATTTTGATATTTGATTGAGCGAAAACGTGATGCATAACGTTCTGCCTAAAGTCATTTTGATTGACG
Organism: Sutterella sp.; assembly: GCA_020025955.1. Classification (GTDB taxonomy): domain Bacteria; phylum Pseudomonadota; class Gammaproteobacteria; order Burkholderiales; family Burkholderiaceae_F; genus Sutterella. The sequence goes on along the minus strand of JAHHRF010000025.1, from coordinate 16,672 downwards.
ATTATCCTCTTTACCGAAAGGCGATGTCTGATGTGCTCACTCAAAGTGGGCAATTTCAGGTGATCGGCCAGACGGGCGACGCGAAAGTCGCTTCGGCGTTAACCGCTTTGGGTCCTGACTTAGTGGTCATGGCCATGGAAGTCGAAAGCTACGATCCGATGCCCTTGTTGGTGAACTTGAAGACGACGCACCCGCATGTGAAGGTCGTCATGATCATGAATAACGCCAACGAGTCGGAACTTCTCTTAAAGGCCTTGCGCCATGAAGCCAACGGGTACCTGTTGCGCACCGTGGAGCCGGCTGAGTTTGTTGAACAGCTCACCAAGGCCGTCACGGGCGGGATGGCGAGCTCGGAAAAGATCACCTCGGTCTTAGCGGAACTCCTTCGTGGGAAGTCGAACCTTCGTGAAGACAACCGTTCGGTGAAGGTCTTAACGGAGCGCGAAACCGATGTCTTGAGCTGCATTGCCATGGGTATGAGCAATAAAGAGATTTCGGAATCGCTTCAAATTCGTGACGGTACCGTCAAGGTTCACGTCAAGCACGTCTTAAAGAAACTCAACTTCCGTAGCCGTGTGGAAGTGGCCGTGTGGGCCAGTGAACAGGGCTTCAAGAAGGGCGGGCGCAAACCCCGCAGTCGTTAAGCGTGAAATCAAAAGAAGGGTCAAGGCTTGAAGAAGCATGAGGGAAACCTTGTGCTGACTCGCCTGGACCCTTTTTTGCCTTGTGCGAGTGCCCTTGTTACGTTGTTATACATAAGTTAGGAATAGCCCCTGAACTTTGGAAATAAAACAACCGCGCAGGCTTTTTCGCTGTCGGACACACGTACAATACGTTTAGAAGTCTGACCCCGTTGTGACGATAAGCTGTGGTAGAGGAATAGATTGTCCTCTTCTATCGCTTTTTACGTTATGATAAAGACTATCAATAATCAGTCATCCATTTCGAATGACTATCGGGAAGATCCACGTTTCGGAGAAAGGTTTTCCAATGACTAAAGTCATTACCCAAGATGACATCATTGAGAGTGTCCGTGCGGCATTCCAATATGTTAGCTACTACCACCCTAAAGATTTCTTACGCCACTTAGTGGCCGCGTACAACCGCGAAGAAAGCCCGGCGGCGAAAGACGCCATGGGGCAGATTCTGGAGAATTCGCGTTTGGCGCAGATCGGCAAGCGCCCCTTGTGCCAAGACACGGGGATTGCGGTGGTCTTCGTGAAGTTGGGCTTAAATGTACGCTTTGAAGGGCTCACGGGCTCTTTAGAAGACGCCATTAACGAAGGCGTTCGTCGTGCGTATTTGGATGAAGACAATGTCCTTCGTATGAGTTGCGTCAATCCCCCTGAGGGCGCACGCAAAAACACCAAGGACAATACGCCCGCGGTCGTCCATTACGAAGTCGTGATGGATGACACGTTCGAGATTGAAATTTGTGCCAAGGGCGGTGGCTCGGAAAATAAGTCCAAGCTCGCCATGATGGTCCCCTCGGGTAACGTCGCGGACTGGGTCGTCGAACAAGTGAAAACCATGGGCGCCGGGTGGTGTCCGCCGGGGATCCTTGGGATTGGCATTGGCGGGAGCGCCGACAAAGCCATGCTCATGGCGAAGCGCAGCCTCAACGATGAAATGGACATGTTGGATCTTTTGGAAAAGGGACCGCAAAACGACATCGATAAGTTGCGTTTAGAAATCTACCATCGCGTCAATGCCTTAGGGATTGGTGCGCAGGGTTTGGGTGGTTTGACGACGTGCTTAGACGTGAAGATCCGCATGTATCCGACGCACGCAGCGAGCAAGCCCGTTGCCTTGATTCCGAACTGTGCCGCCACGCGCCATGCGCATTTGGTGTTTGACGGGAACGGTCCCGTCTACTTGGATCCGCCCTCGTTGGACGAATTCCCGGCCTTTGATTGGAAGCCCGATGTCACCAAGAGTAAGCGCATCAACTTGGATACGCTCACGCGTGAAGAAATCCAAACCTGGAAGCCGGGCGACACCTTGCTCTTAACGGGCAAACTCTTAACGGGTCGTGATGCTGCCCACAAGCGCATTCAGGAAATGCTCGCGCGAGGCGAACCCTTGCCTGTGGACTTCCACAACCGTGCCATCTACTACGTGGGGCCGGTGGATCCTGTGAAGAGTAAGGGCGAAGTGGTGGGGCCGGCCGGTCCCACGACCTCCACCCGTATGGACAAGTTCGTGGACATGATGTTGAGCGAACCCGTGGGGTTAGGTCTCATGGTGGGTAAGGGTGACCGCGGTCCTCAAGCCTGTGAGGCGATTAAAGCCCACAAGTCGGCCTACTTGGTTGCGGTCGGGGGTGCAGCTTACTTAGTGAGTAAATCCATCAAAGAAAGCCGTGTGGTGGCTTTTGAAGACCTCGGCATGGAAGCGATCTACGAATTCACGGTGGAAGATATGCCCGTGACCGTGGCGGTTGACTCGGAAGGGGAATCCATTCATGTGACGGCACCGAAGGTGTGGTCCATTAAGATTGCTGAGAAGTCGAACTAATCGCGACACGGCAGCGAAATAAAGAGAGGCGTCAGCTTAGGGGATCGACCCCAAGCTGGCGCCTTTTTTGGTTTGGAGAACAAAAAACGCCACAAGCTCGAGGCTTATGGCGTTGGGCTAAAAGGGGAAGCTGATTATCCTGGAGAGGTCTTCCCCTTTGTGAGCATGGATTAGTGCCACCAGGCTTGGTCGGCCTGTAAGGTGTAGCGCTGACCTTCAGGGTGGTCCTGACCGATCGTATAGTTGGTGTAACCGGTGATGGTGCCGCAAACGATCATGATGAGGGCCACAAAGAGCATCGTCTTACGAAGACCCTTACGGTCGGGCTGGTTCATGCGCTGGTCGATCATGTTGGTTTCGGGGTTCTTCGCGAAGATGTCCCACTTAACCGCTAAGCGATACAAACCGATCATGCCGTGGAGTTCCGTGATGACGAGGAAGATGAAGGTGTAAACCATACCCATGTGATAGGTGTGTTCACCGATCAAATTCACGTCAAAGCCGTGCGGATTGAAGAGCATCGGCACCACGTGCGTGAAGACGAAGAAAAAGAGTAAGAAGCCAGTCGTGATCTGGATGATCCAAAGCGTCGTATCTTCGTGCTTCAAGAGCTTGTAGTGAGCCTTGATGTCACGGAACTGAGCGTAGGAGGTCGGGAAACGACGAAGCGCGCAGAAAGCGTGAATGGCCACGCACAAGAAGATGAAGCCCACAAAGGCCACGTGCATCCACATGTGTTCAACGCCATCAAAGAAGGCGCCGCCCGAGGTTTCGATCATGTTGGCAAAGACGTCCTTGCCGAGGTTGACCGAGCCCGTGAAGGCCATATGGCAGAAGAGGAAAAGCCCCAAGATTAAACCAGTGACAGACTGGCCCACGTCGAGGCAAGCGGTACCGCGCCCTTGGCGCTTGGCATCTTTAAGCCCAACACCCCATACGTTTTCTTGCTTACTGGGGACATCGGCATATTTCATTTGGTCGGGGGTCGACATAGCGTGACTTCCTTTCTTTTACTGAAGTAATGAGTAATCAAACACGGCTTGGAGGGGCGCGTTTGATGGGTTGGTCCAAAGCCAGTGGGACTGAAAAAGGGAGAGCCCCTGGCGTTTGACTCTAGTGTGCGTCAAAACCGACTTAGTTACTTTGACCTATATCAAATAAAAGTCGGTCGACTAGGCACCGCATCGCCTAAAACCCCTTGAAAATAGTTAACTCTACGTATGTTTCAGAGGGCTTATAAGGGTAGTTTCAGCAAATTTAAGGGTTTTCATGGAGTTCTCGTGTTCAAAAGAATCGCTTTTTGTGCACGTGGAGCTGAACGCGAAAAAAACGGCCCTTCGCCGTTAAAGCGAAAAGCCGTTATGTCGAGTAAGACGTTGTCTGACGAGGTCAGATTTAAGCCTTATTCCTTGAGCGTACCGAAGATACGGTCGCCCGCATCGCCGAGACCCGGGCAGATGTAGCCGTGGTCATTTAAGCGGTCGTCAAGCGCCGCCAAGTACACTTCAACGTTCGGGTGCTGCTTGAAGAAGACTTCCAAGCCTTCCGGCGCGGCCACTAAGGCCATGAAGCGGATCTGGCTTTCAGGAATGCCACGATCCTTCAAGAGCTGCACAGCGTAGGCAGCGGAGTGACCCGTAGCGAGCATCGGGTCGACAACAATGTGGTTGCTCTTCGGAGCTTCAGGAATGCGCACCATGTATTCGATCGGGTTCATGTTTTCGTCACGAGCCAAACCGATATGCCCCACACGAGCAGCCGGCAACAAAGCCAAGAGACCGTCGGTCATGCCGAGACCCGCACGAAGCACCGGCAAAATCACAGGGGCCTTTTCGACGAGGAAGGGAGCCTTCATCTTTTCGATCGGCGTATCGATTTCAACCAAATGCGTCGGGAAGTCGCGCGTGACTTCATAGCCCATCAACAAGGCGATTTCGTGGAGTAAGGTGCGGAAATCCTGCGTGCCCGTATTGCGATCACGCATAAGCGAGATCTTGTGCTCGATGAGCGGATGTTCGACGATATGAAGTCGCGGGAAACGAGGATCGGTACGCATAATGCCTCCAAATATATACACAACAGATACAGAAAAAGCCCCTGACGAGATCGACGGGCTTTTTAAACTTCACACACTATAGAGGGTTAGACGACGGTAGTCAAAAAAGGTGGGCGATTACCGCATGAAGGGGCTGAAAAATTTCCTTGTTTCCAGTCAACCACCCCTAAGGTGCGAAAGAGGGCGCAAGCACGTCCTATTTGCTATTATGAAACCATTCGGTAGCGAGGTGATATCGCCACGCTTAACTTTGACTCATTTTCTTCACGGAGAGTATTGTGAAGCTTCGTACGATTATCCTCACCCTTCTGGTCATTGTTGTGACCGTCTTCCTTGGGATCAATTGGGAATTGATTAATGCGCCAGTTGAAAACGTCAACTTGCTCTTTACCCACATGACCTTGCCCTTGGGTACCGTTGTGGTTGCGATCTTTGCCTTAGTGATCTTTTTCTTACTGGGCTACATCGTGCTCCAGCAAGCGGGCTTGAGCATGGAAATCCGTGCCGCCTCGCGTGAAGCCCGTCAGGCTCGCCAGTTAGCCGACGAAGCGGAAAAGAGCCGCTTGGCCGAAGCGAAGAAAGAATTGATGACCCGCATGGAAAACTTGGAAAGCTTGGTGGCAACGCGCACCGAAGAAAGCTTGGTGAGTTTGCGTGACGGCGTTGAAGCCAATAAGGCCTTGTTGGAAGGCTTGAAGGCGGACCTTTTAACCTTGAGCCGCGAAGACCACCATGCCTTTAAGGAAGGGGTCGAAGCCCTGAAGGCGGAAGTGAAGAGCCGTCCGATGGCCGTAAAGGCAGAAAAGCCCGAAACGGACGACGACAATCAGAAAAAAGAAATCTTTCGTGATTTGATCTAACGGTCTCGAAGAAGCAGCCCAGTCTCATCGGGCTGCTTTTTCTTTGGCACAAGAAAAAAGGGATTGCTCCTTCGCAGGAACAATCCCTTTCGTCATGGGGGTGACTTATTGAGCGTGGTAGCCCGTCACCGTATCGACTTCTTCACTCGCCCCCAAGAAGACGGCCACACGCTGGTGGACGCTTTCAGGTTCGATGTCAAGAATGCGCATGTGACCGTTCGTGGCGCGGCCCCCGGCGTTTTCCATCAAGAAAGCCATCGGGTTGGCTTCGTAAAGTAAGCGAAGCTTGCCGGCTTTCTTGGGATCGCGGTTATCACGCGGGTACATGAAGATGCCACCGCGCTGAAGGATACGATGGACTTCGGCGACCATGGCCGCGACCCAACGCATGTTGTAATTTTTAGCGCGCGGACCCGTTTCGCCGGCGAGCAACTCATCGATGTAGCGCTTCACAGGGGCTTCCCAATGACGCATGTTGGAGCAGTTGATGGCGAATTCCTTAGCCTCGGCCGGGACACGCAAGTTTTCCTGCACGAGCACAAAGGTGCCGGTGTTGGGATCGAGCGTAAACATCAACACGCCCTTCCCTAAGGTAAAGACCAACTGGGTCTGCGGCCCGTACATGACGTAACCCGCACACACCTGGCGGTTACCCGGCTGCAAGAAGTCGGCTTCAACGGCTTCACGCTTCGGGCGCACGGCGGTCGTGATCGAGAAGATGGAACCGATGGAAACGTTGATGTCGATGTTGGAAGAGCCGTCCAACGGGTCAAAGGCGACCAAGTAAGGGCCAATCGGATAGTCCGCCGGCACCGAAATGACTTCAGGGACTTCTTCGCTGGCTAAACCGCAAACCTGACCCGAGGCGCACAACGCCTCGACAAAGATGTCGTTACTGATCACGTCGAGTTTCTTTTGGTCTTCGCCCTGAACGTTTTCCGTCCCGGCCATCCCTAAGACACCCGCCAAGGCCCCCTGACGGACCTTGTGGCTAATGGTTTTGCACGCGTCGGTGATGCTTAAGATCACCGGCGGGAGCTTCGGATCCATCGCGCCAAACTGAACTTCGCGCGAAAGGAATTGTTGGAGAGTCATAGCAGACATCATGCGTTTCCAAAAAATTAAAGGGGATTGTTAAGAGCTTTGTCCACGATTTCAATGACGCCCGGCGAGAATTCATCACGACGGGTGAGCACATCATTGAGGACCATATACATCTGATCAGCCAGTGCCGGCGTATAACGACGCCAGTTTTCGAGCGTACGCGCAATGCGTGCCGCCACATGCGGGTTGAGCTTATCGGTTTTTTCCAATAATTCCAACCAGAGGGCATAGCCCTGGCCATCTAAGCGGTGGAATTCCGCCGGGTTATTCATAAAGAACGTCAACACCAAGGCGTAAACGTTGTTGGGGTTCTTGAGCGAGACAAAGGCGCAATTGACCAACTCTCGCACGCGATCGACCACGGGGTCTTCACCCACCATGCTGGGGCCCCCAGCAATGATGGCTAACCACTTGTTTAAGAGTAAGGGTTCGCTCATCCACTCACGAAGGCTCTTCAATAAAAGGTCGTTCTTGCGCTGTAAGCGCGTCTGATTGACCATCGTGAGCCCCGTTAAGCGGTCCGTGAGGTTGGTGGCGTTTTCGGCTAATTCGCAGGCCAACAACTGCCCGTGCTTGTCGGTGGCCGCCATCAAGTAATCCAAGCCCACACGCACTAAGCTACGGCGCCCAGCGCTCTCGGCATCGGGCGAATAGTCCCCACGCGTCAAATTGGCTTCCACCAATTCATTTAAGCTCGTGGAATAGCGGCTCCCCAACTCCGTGCGAACACGTTGACGGGCATGCGCCACCGCCTGCGGGTCGATTAAGGTGAGGCTGTCCCCGATTAAGGTTTCCGAGGGCAACGTCATCAAAAGGGCCTTGTAAGCGGGCGAAATCGTGGCGTCATTAATCACGCCATCAAACGCATCCATCAAGGTGCGCGAGATGGGTTCGGCATGGTGCCCCGGGATATCGTGAATGATGAGTTCACGCAAGGACTGGAGCATTAACTGGTTTAACGCGTCCCAACGCACAAAGGCATCACGCTCAAAGCGCGCCTGAAGGGCACGGTGCTTGTCGGTCTTTTGTTCGGCCGTCATCCCGCCTTCGGTGTCGTTTAAGGCGATTTCGAGCTGGATGGGCGCCGCAAAGCCATGGTTGAGACTCAACACGGGCTCATGGTCAAACCCCGTAAAGACGAAGGTTTGACGCTCTTCGGTGAGTTCAAAGAGGCGCTTGTCAGTTGACGCCGTCGTTTCACCCACTAAGCGCACCGGCAAGGGATCGCCCGTCTCACTCATAAAGCTCACCGGGAACGGAATCAAGAAGGGTTTTTTGACGCTTTGGCCGGGCGTTGCAGGTGTGGACTGCGACACCTGTAAGGTGTAATTCCCCGTCTTCGGATCAAAGTCCGTCATGACGGTGACGCGCGGGGTGCCAGCTTGGCTGTACCAGCGCTTGAATTGCTTTAAGTCACGACCCGAGGCGCGTTCCATCGCTTCCAAGAAGGCTTCGCAGGTGACGGCATTCCCATCATTGGTTTGGATGTAGTCGTCAAAGCCCTTACGGAAGGTTTCCCACCCTAAGAGGGTTTGCAAAAGACGAATGACTTCCGCGCCCTTTTCGTAGACGGTGGCCGTGTAGAAGTTATCAATCTTCTGGTAGCTTTCCGGACGAATCGGGTGCGCCATGGGACTGGCGTCTTCACGGAACTGGCTCTGGCGAAGGGCGATCACGTTCTTAATGCGTTCCACGGCACGGGCGGATTCTTCGCCCAGCATGTCGCTCGAGAACTCTTGATCGCGGAAAACCGTTAAGCCTTCTTTGAGCGTTAACTGGAACCAGTCACGCAACGTGATACGGTTCCCCGTCCAATTGTGGAAGTATTCATGGCCCACCACGCTTTCAATGTTGGCGTAGTCCTGGTCGGTGGCGACCTTGGGGTTGGCTAAGGCGTAACGGGCGTTAAAGATGTTAAGGCCCTTATTTTCCATGGCACCAAAGTTAAAGTCCTGGGTGGCCACAATGCGGAAGCCATCCAAGTCTAATTCGAGGCCAAAACGCTCTTCGTCCCAACGGATGGACTTCTTCAAGCTTTCCATCGTGTGCGCGGTCTTATCCAAGTCGCGCGGCTCCACCCACACTTCCAACGTGGCATTGCGCCCGTCTTTGAGTTCAAAGAGTTCACGCTGACAAACGAGGTTACCGGCCACCAAGGCAAAGAGGTAGCTGGGCTTCGGGAAGGGGTCGGTCCAAACGACTTCATGACGACCGTCATCCAAGTCGCGGGCATCCGACGGATTACCGTTGGAAAGCAGCACAGGATAGCGGCGCTTCTCAGCACGAATCACTACCTTGAAGCGAGCGAGCACATCCGGGCGATCCGGATAGTACGTAATGCGACGGAACCCTTGGCTCTCGCACTGGCTCATTAAGTTTTCGCCCGAGACATAGATCCCTTGCAAGGCCGTGTTGGCTTGCGGGCTAAAGCGGTTCACGATGGTGACTTCGCAGGGTTCCACAATGTTGTGAAGCGTCAGCGACTCATCCGTTAACGTGTAGGCAGTCTCCGGGAGCGGCGTCCCATTTAAGGCCACCGACACCAGGGTGAGCGATTCACCGTTTAAAACCCAATCAAATTGGGGCGTGTCCAGATCAAGGTTAGGACGCACCGACAAGGTACTGGTAACCGAGGTCGATTCGGGATCTAAGTCAAACTCCAAACGAACCGTGTCCACCCAATGGGACGGTGCCTGATAGTCCTTGCGGTAAATCGTTTCAGCCATGAGCGTTTCCGAAAAAAGGAGGGGAGAAAGGAGGAGCGCTTTGAGACGCGAGCAATCCCCAAAATTTGCAACATATTCCCGTAATTTTAACCAATATTAGACGAGGATACCGCGCAAAAAAGAAATCCCGCTACGCTCGAAAGCGTAACGGGATTTTTGTCTTTTACCGACTAGACCTGACGATTACTTCGTGGGGTCAGGGGCGTTGGCATGATCCTTAGGACCATAGTAGTGGCCAACGTTCGGGTGGCAAGCCAAGCAGTCAACACCCTTACCCGGCTTGAAGTTCTTGTGGAGCTGAGCCACAAACGGCTTCTTCGGGTTGTACATATTGTCGAAGTTGTGGCAACCGCGGCAGGTCGAGAAGTCCTGATGCTTCATGTGGTTGTGAACGGTTTCGATCAATTCAGGACGCATAGCAACCTGCTTTTCAACCGTGTTCATACGACCACGCACGAAGCCCCAAGCGGAAACGGAACCGCTCTTTGCCTTGTCAACGAGCATGAAGACATAGTCGACAGGACCGATGTGTTCGTTGGAGTGGTAGGCCAAGTGGCAGTCCGAGCAGTTAGCGGTCTTGCCAGAGGGCGTACGGGCATGCTGGCCCTTCTTGTAAGCGGTGTAAACGACTTCCATGTCATGGCAGAACGTACCGCAGAATTCAGTGGTACCCGCCCAGTTCACGACCGAGACGACCACGCTAAGGAATAAGATACCTACGACAGCACCGATGAGCAGGATGCCCGAGATAAACCATTTGCTTTTGTTTTCCATTTTGATCCGGAACCTTTTTAAGTGTTTGTCTATTGGCGCTTGATAGGTTGACAGGTCTCAAACGCCACAAACTATATTTTTTTCGAGGTCGACCATTACCAACCGACCGCGAGGGGCTTAAAGATGGCTTAAGAATGGTCTAAGCAGATGATATTCAGAAAATCCCGACCACGGGCGTATTTCTACTTGATTTAAATCAACTAAAAATAGGAAACGAAAAACAGTTTCGGTCTGTTTTTTTAGGAATCACGCGCTACGACAATCGAAGAGGGACTGAGTCGAGCCACTGCCGGTGCCCCGATATGTAAGCCGTGATCATGTTTGGCAAACCCCACAACCGTGACGCCCGGCGCCAACTGAAGCGTACATTCACCGCCCTTTCGTTCACGTTCGCAGTGCACCACAATCCCGTAGAGAAGGTTGTCGCGACCGGCGTCCCCGACGTTCTCAGGCGTCGTGATTTCCACAGCCGTTGCCTTCGTGAGGGCTAAGACCGTCATCCCTTCGGCTAAGCCTAATAATTGGCTCGATTCCATAGTTACGGATGCACGAATGCGATTTTGCGGGCTGATATTGAGGAGCAAACGCACCAAGGCGGAGCCCATCTTCATGCGTTCCACCGTGGCGGGGAACTGATTGCGCATGGACGTGCGAAGGGTGCTCATCCCAATGCGGGCGAGCTGCGGCTTATCTTTTAAGCGGAAACGCGCGAGCACGTCGGCACGCGCGCGCGTCAATTCATCAGCAATTTCCAACACTTCTTCGCCAACAGGGGTCAGGGACGACCCCCCACCGTTACTACCACCGACCACACGTTCCACTAAAGGACCGCCCGCTAAATTGGTCAGGGACTCAATCGCTTGCCAGGCAGCTTTATAGCTCACCCCAGCACGGCGTGCCGCTTCCGAAATCGAGCCACATTCCTTGATGCGACGCAAGATGTCGATGCGCTTGTCGGCGAGTTCGGCCATATGAGTCGCTAAAAGAATCGGGTCTGCTACGGGTTCAGCCATGATCGGTTTCCTAAATTAAAAAGAAGTCTTGCAATAATGTTAACACCTCGCTATTCTATAGCGGAATAGCGAGCAGTGCGACTTTATCCCATGCAGAATAACGCTAGGATAGCGGTCTCACTGTGCTGGCTACTAATGTTAAGAGATTTGAATGTTAATCATCTCAAATTCTTGAGTTTCGCGCACGCACAGGCAAATGGGAGCCTGTCGCTTGGCGTGTCACAACTTGTGTCCGTCGGTGTTTCGGGTTTTGTTCCTCCTGCCCCAAGACGTTCGACGCACCCAGGCCACTTGGTGGGGATCGAGTAGCCCAGGTTAGGTATGCAAGTTTAGACGGCCCCTTTATCATAAGGGCGTGAAATATCGCTTTAAGGTGTCGACTGGTCAGACTGTATGAAGCCTGTTTCTTGTCGGCACCTTTTCTTTTGCTCTTTTTTCTTTCTTTATCAACGGATGGCGTAATGCCTCCCTCTTTGGAGTTTTCAAAAATGAAAAAACTCATGCTCGGTTCCGTGCTTTTCGCTGCTTTAGCTGGTTTTGTTCACGCTGGTCAGGTTAGCGTTGCTGTGGCTTCCAACTTCACCGCTCCGATGAAGGAACTCGCTCCGGTCTATGAAAAGGCCACGGGCGACAAGTTAGAAGTTAGCTTCGGTGCCACCGGCGCTTTCTACGCTCAGATCAAGAACGGTGCTCCGTACGATGTGCTCTTGGCTGCCAACGCTGGCACCCCCGCTAAGGCCATCAAGGAAGGCTTGGCTGTGGAAGGTACGTCGTTCACGTACGCCATGGGTAAGCTCATCCTCTGGAGCCCGAAGGAAGGCCTCATCAAGAATATCGACAGCTTGAAGAGCGACGACGTTAAGAAGATCGCCGTGGCTGACGCTAAGTTGGCTCCCTACGGTGAAGCCGCTGTCCAGACGATGGAAGCCAAGGGTGTCTTCAAGGCCCTCGAACCGAAGTTCGTGATCGGTAACAACATCGGCAAGACCTTCCAGTTCGTTAAGAGCGAAAACGCTCAGGCTGGTTTCGTTGCGAAGAGCCAGGTCTTCAAGAACGGCAAGTTGGTTGGTGGTTCCGCTTGGGAAATCCCGGCTGACCTCTACAAGCCCATCCGTCAGGACGCTGTCCTCTTGAACCCGGGTAAGGACAACGAAGCCGCTAAGCGCTTCCTCGACTTCATCCGTAACAGCCCCGAAGCCACCAAGGTTCGTGAAGCCTACGGCTACGGCCAGCCGAACTAATCGGCCTGTGCTGGTTTAAAACTGATTAGGAGAACGTGAACCATGGATGGGTTAACCCTTCAGGACTTAGTCCCTGTCTGGGTCAGCATTAAGCTTTCCCTTGTAACCACTATCGTACTTTTGATAGTGGGGCTGCCGCTCTCGTGGTGGTTAGCTAAACGTCAAAGCCGCTGGTGCGCGCCCGTTAATGCCGTGGTCACGCTCCCCTTGGTGCTTCCGCCGAGCGTGTTAGGTTTCTACATCCTCGTTACCATGGGGCCGCATGGCCCCTTGGGGATGCTCACCGAAAAGCTCGGTTGGGGCACCTTAAACTTCACCTTCACGGGGTTGGTGATTGGCTCGTGCCTCTACTCCATTCCGTTTATGGTGCAACCCTTAGTCACGGCCTTTGAGTCCGTGGGTACGCGTCCGATGGAAGTGGCTGCAACGCTTCGTTGCCGTCCGACGGATGCCTTCTTTAGCGTCGTGATGCCGTTGGCGAAAAACGGGATTGTCACGGGCGCTTTGATGACCTTTGCGCACACCATTGGTGAATTCGGTGTGGTCCTCATGATCGGGGGCAACATTCCGGGCGAAACGCAGGTCGTCTCCACCCAGATTTACACGTATGTTGAAGCCATGGAGTACGGTAACGCTCACTTGTTGGCTGGCGGCATGCTTATCTTTAGTTTCTTGGTTCTCATGAGCCTCAATGCCTTAGAAGGTCGCGGGATGGCTCGCAAGGTGGCCCGATGAGTACGACGATGACAAAACGCCCTGATGGGAAAGTGCATTTAACCCTGGAACGCTCCACGGGTTTCACCCTGGACTGTGAATTCAAGATTCCGGCCCGCGGGATTACGGTTTTATTTGGTCCGTCGGGCTGCGGCAAGACCACGGTGCTTCGTAGCATCGCTGGGTTAGAGCGCGCCAACGGCCGTGTGGACGTGGGGGGCGTCTGCTGGCAAGACGACGAAGCTGATTTATTCGTCCCCACCTATGAACGTAACTTGGGTTACGTCTTCCAGGAAGCCAGTCTCTTTGAGCACTTAAGCGTTCGTGGGAACTTGAATTTCGGTTTGAAGCGCATGAAGGATGCCTCGGCCAAGGCTGACGGCGAAAAGCGCTTACAAGAAGCCATGCGTCTTCTTGGGATCGAACATTTGTTGACGCGTGCGGTCTCTGAACTCTCGGGTGGCGAACGCCAGCGTGTGGCCATTGCCCGTGCGCTCGTGATGCAGCCGGACGTCATTTTGATGGACGAACCCTTGGCGGCACTCGACTGGGAACGTAAGCAGGAAATTCTCCCCTGGCTTGAACGCCTTCGTGATGAATTGAATGTGCCCATTCTCTACGTGACCCACTCCACGGAAGAAATGCTCCGCTTGGGCGACTACTTGGTTTGCTTCGAGACGGGGCGCATCCTTCGTGAAGGCCCCTTGGAAGAAGTGGTTCCCTTCATGCGTTGGGGCGATGCCTCGGAAGGGAGCGCTGTGGTCTTAACGGGTCACATCCGCTCGCACCACAAGGATTGGCACACGACGGATGTGGCCTTGATGGGGTTCCCTGAAGACGAAAGCTTAGAATTGCCGGAAGTCGAAGGGAAGAACGAGGGCGACCGTGTTCGCGTTCGTATTATGGCCACCGACGTGTCGGTTGCTCGCCAGAAGGCCGAAGAGTCGACCATTCGTAACATTTGGCCCGCGACGATTGCTGAAATCGAAGACGTGACGCCGAGCCATCGAATGCTCCACTTGGATGTCAGTGGCGCTCGTATCCTCTCTCGCGTGACGACGCATGCCGTCGAAGCGATGGGCTTGAAGGAAGGCGAATTCGTCTACGCTCAGGTGAAGGCCGGTGCTGTGGTGATCTAAACCACACGGCCGTCCAACGAAGAAAGGCACCCAATCGGGTGCCTTTTCTCGTTTTAGAGCCCTGGAGGCAAATTCATCGGGCGCTGCGGCGCACGCGGTCGCTTCACAGGGGGCGCATCTTTACTCCACGTTACGCAGCGAAAGACGAGCTCCACCTTCTCGGGGTCGGGGTACGCGGGGAAGCCCCCTTGGCCGCTGATGTTACGCACCATGAATTGGCTCGGGAAGCGTTTCGCGCAAAAGGCATAAGCCTCTTTGTGAATCGCTTGCAGGTCCGTGCCCACAATCGAATACAAGTCGCCCGAGAGGGGGGTGACAGACGAGCACCCAGAAAGGGTCGTCACCGTAAGCGCTAAAAGAAGGTAGCGAAGCATGGAAGTTGGACTCTTTTAGAGAAAAGGGACTCGAGCGCCCTAGCACTGAGCCCCTTCGTGTCTTAGCAACGACGTGCCAATTCCGCTGCCTTACCGATGTAGGTGGCAGGCGTTAATTCGATGAGACGGGCCTTGGCGTCTGCCGGGAGATCCAGCGTGCTGATAAATTCACGCATGCTTTCTTCCGTGATGCCCTTGCCACGCGTCAAGGCCTTTAATTGTTCGTAGGGCTTGGGTAAGCCATAACGACGCATGACGGTTTGCACGGCTTCAGCCAACACTTCCCAAGCGTTGTCGAGGTCTTCGGCAAGACGCGCCTCGTTGATTTCAAGCTTGTTGAGACCGCGGAGTAACGACGCGTACGCAATCATGGCGTAACCAAAGCCCACGCCCAAGTTACGAAGCACGGTGGAGTCCGTCAAGTCGCGCTGGAAGCGGGAGATGGGGAGTTTGCCAGCCATATGATTGAGCACGGCGTTGGCTAAGCCCAAATTGCCTTCGGAATTTTCGAAGTCGATGGGGTTCACCTTATGGGGCATGGTCGAGGAACCGACTTCGCCTTCCTTTAACTTCTGACGGAAGTAACCCTGGGAGACGTAGCCCCAGATGTCACGGTCGAAGTCAAGAAGGACCGTGTTGGCACGTTCCACTTCATGGAAAAGTTCTGCCATGTAGTCGTGCGTTTCAATCTGGATGGTGTGGGTGTTAAAGGTAGCACCCAAACGCTCTTCCACGACTTTCTTCGCTAAGGCTTCCCAGTCAAGGTCCGGGTACGTGATCAAGTGGGCGTTAAAGTTCCCCACGGCGCCATTCATCTTGGCGTAGACCTTCACCTGGGCGATGTTGTCCATAATGCGAGCGAGACGAACGGCGGTGTTCGCGAGTTCTTTACCCACCGTCGTGGGGGTCGCGGTCTGACCGTGCGTGCGCGAGAGCATCGGCACGTCTGCCCAACGGTGTGCCAATTCACGAATCTTGGCGTGCACCTCACCCAAGGTGTTCAAAATCACCTTGCGGCCTTCCAAAATCATGAGGGCGTGGCTGGTGTTGTTGATGTCTTCAGACGTGCAGGAGAAATGCACGAATTCTGCAGCGCTCTTTAACTCTTCATCGTGGTTGACCTGTTCTTTGATCCAGTATTCCACCGCCTTCACGTCGTGGTTGGTGACCTTTTCGATCGCCTTAATGGCTTCGCAGTCAGCAAGCGAAAAGTTATCGGCTAAACCACGCAAAAAGGCTTTGCCATGGTCGGAAAGGGCCGGCAACTCATCAAAGCCCGCTTCAGAGAGGGCGATGAGCCATTCCACTTCGACGCGGACGCGGGCGTTCATGAAGGCCATTTCGGAAAAAATCGCACGAAGCGGTTCGGTTTGACGGGCATAACGGCCGTCGATCGGCGAAAGGGCGGTAAGAGCGTTTAATTCCATGGTGAAAGAACCTGTCGAAAAAAGAGATATGCGAGGGGCGACTCTGGAGGGGAATCGCTTGTGGGTTTTGATTTTACCAACCTTCCAGCCTCACTGTTGGCTTCGAGCCCCTTCAAAGCGTAAGGGTTAGAGAGAAGTCCCTGAACAAGGGCTCTGTGTCATCTCCCTTTGGGGGCATTTGTAAATAAATCTCTTAGATCTTTCAATCTGGTGAGTTTTATTGGATGATTAAGAAAAAGGGTAGGGGGATGAAAAGAATAGGAGCTTCGCTCCATACCCTCCCTTTTACCCAAAACTTTCCAATACAAGGAGATACCCTCATGAAAATGACCAAGACGCCCTTAGTGGCCCTCATGGCTGGCGTAATGATGATGAGCTTCGGGATGATGTCCCAAGCTCAAGCAGCGGATGTGAAGGCCACGGACGCCACGCAGCAGACCCAGCCCTTAATGCCCAAGAAATACGTTGAAATGAAGCCGGGTGAAGATTGTTGCGATCCGATGGAAGCCGCAACGGGCAAGACCCATTTGACCCCCGAGCAGATGGCTGAAATCGTTCAGGCTCGCCGTGAAGGGCGTCCTGTTCCCGTTTTCGAAGCCCCGAAGAAGCAGTGCCCGAGCATGATGGGTGAGCATCATAAGATGATGGGTCACCACGGGCACGACAAGATGGGCGAAATGCATGAAAAGATGAAGGCCATGCATTCGGGCAAGATGACCCAAGAAGA
>JAHHRF010000024.1 GCA_020025955.1 Sutterella sp. | reverse complement strand
TGACTCAGAAGCTTACTCTCAGCTAGGTTTCTTGCGTTTCGCAGTCAACCGTTGTCGCTGTGAGGAGGTGAATTAAACACCCATTTCGAAGACGCGTCAACGCTGTACCTAACAAATACCCTATACATGGTACAAAATGGCTCAAATTCGTATTTTTTGCCGTTTTTCGACCAAAAAACACCCTCGAGACCACATTCGTCGCGAGGGTGTTGACAGCGAGCCTTCTTTACTTACGTAAGTTCGGCAACACCGCTTCCATCAGCATCCCATCAATTAAGGGAGCTTTCGCAGTAATGGCTGCATCAATGCCGTCGACGACAAATTGCGCGGCACGGTCAATCGCCTGGGCCATACTGTCGCCCTTCATTAAGGCGCCCGTTAAAACGGCAGCAAAAGCATCCCCCGTACCGGGCAGGTGCGCCTTTAAGTAGGTTTTTTCCGTTCGAACAAAGGTGTCCGTCAAGCGGTTATAGGCTAAGACCGCCACACGATCAGGTCGACCTTCTACTCCTACACCCGTCACTACAACTTCCTTCGGACCCATGGTAGCTAACGCTTTCATGTCCGCCTTAATGGACTCTTCACTCGCCTCCGCGTCAAACGGTTTATCTAAGAGATAAGCCACTTCGGTGAGGTTCGGTGTAATGACATCCGCCATTTCAATTAAACGACGCATCTCGGTGACTAACTTTTCAGTAAAGCCTGTATAGAGTTTGCCGTTATCCCCCATCACTGGGTCAATGACGACTAAGGTGTTCTCACCCTTAAAGTCACGAATCGCCCCTTTCACAATGTCGACTTGACGCGGGGACCCTAAGTAACCGGTGTAAATCGCATCGAACTGTACCCCTAACGCTTTCCAGTTTTCCAGAATCGGCACCATCTGATCGGTGAGATCGGTAAACGTGAAATTGGGATATTGGGTATGTGCACTTAAAAGCGCCGTCGGCAGAGGATAAACCTCATGGGCCATCGTGGTGAGAATCGGCGTCACCGCTTTTAAGGACACTCGCCCGTGGGCGCATAAGTCATGAATGGCCAGAACTTTTTTAATACGACGATCCATTGGATGTCTCCTCCTTAAAGGATTCGTGTAGGTCTCAAGGGGGCGTATAGGGCGTTTACGCTCGCCAGCCCCAGATGTCTTCCCATTATAGTATCGCGCACTTACATTTCTAGCGTCCGCTCTTTCCCCTAACGCCTTGCAACACAGGCATTTTGAACCTCCTTCAATCAAGACTTAGCCCGCCCGAGAAGTCGTTCACCGTAAAAAAGACAAAGGCCCCAACTCGAATCGGGGCCTTTGGCGGGTTTGTAACGATAAGTGAGTAAAAGAACGCACTTTTCTTTAGGGGTTCATTAAAAGAGAGAGCCTTGGAGCACTTCACCCTTGTCTTGAGGTGTTTCCTCTTTGGGTTCGCTCTTCTTTACGGGTTCAACCTGAGGAGCTGCTTCCATAACGGTGGGCGCTTCTGCGTTTGTGTCCGCTTTACCCTCCCCCAGCATTTGAAGGAGTGTTGCTTCATCAATCACGGTCACCCCTAAAGCTTGGGCTTTTTCAAGTTTGCTTCCAGCTTCAGCCCCTGCGACCACAAAGTCTGTCTTTTTCGATACCGAGCCCGAGACCTTAGCGCCCTGCCCTAACAAGCGATCTTTCGCTTCGTCACGACTCAAGGTCGGAAGGGTGCCCGTCAACACAAAGGTTTTACCGGCCACGGCCGAATCCGTATTAGCGACCGCCACACTGGCATCGGGCCACTTCACCCCAGCGGCAATCAATGCTTCAATCACCGCTCGGTTGTGAGGTTCCTTAAAGAAGGCGTAAACACTCTGAGCGATGATTTCACCCACGTCGTCTACCGTTAAGAGCGTGGCTTCGTCGGCCGCTTCTAAATTCGCTAAGGTGCCAAAGCGTTGCGCCAAGGAAAGCGCCGTCGCTTCCCCAACGTGACGGCACCCTAACGCGTAGATAAAGCGCGCTAAGGTCGTGGACTTGGCTTTTTCAATCGAATCCAACAAGTTTTGTGCCGCCTTCGGACCCATTCGCTTCACGAGCTTAATGCCCTTTTCGCGTTCTTCAACGGGTTTAGCCTCATTGGCCTCAACCGCCAAGCGACTGGCCGTCGTGGGCGCCGTTAAATCTTCAAGCTTTAACGTAAAGACGTCGGCGGGCGTCTTCACTAAATCTTCGTCCACCAACAAGGTGACGATCTTTTCACCCAGACCATCAATCCCCATGGCGCGACGAGAGGCAAAGTGCACCAAGCTCAACTTACGTTGTGCAGGGCAAATCAATCCCCCCGTACAACGCGTATCTTTTTCTTCTTCATCGCGAAGCGTGGCCGAATCGCATTCCGGGCAACGGCTCGGCATCACAAAGTCTTCAACCGACTCGGGACGACGTTCTTTAACGACGCGCACGACCTCTGGGATCACGTCACCAGCACGACGTACCACAACCCAATCGCCCACGTGTAAATCCAACTGGGCAATTCGGTCTTCGTTATGAAGGGTGGCGTTAGAAACCGTCACGCCCCCAACGAACACGGGCTTTAATCGTGCCACGGGCGTTAATTTCCCGGTACGCCCCACTTGAATGTCGATGGCTTCCATTTGGGTCATCGCCTCTTCAGGGGGATACTTGTGCGCACAAGCCCAACGCGGTTCACGCGACAAGAAACCTAATCGCTCTTGAAGCGTTAAGTCGTTAACTTTGTAGACCACCCCGTCAATATCAAAGGGAAGTTCTGAGCGCGCCTGGGCCACATCTTCATGAAATTGCGAGAGCGCTTGGGGCCCCGAGACCACACGACGCATCGCCGCGACCGGGAAACCCATCTTGTGCAAACGATCTAAAACGCCCGATTGCGTCGGGGCAAAAGCCTCTTCCGACGTCTCCCCTAAGCTATAGGCGTAAAAACGCAAAACGCGCTCAGCGGTAATGGACGAATCCAACTGACGAAGGGAACCGGCCGCCGCGTTACGCGGATTCACAAAGGGCTTTTTCCCTTCAGCCAATTGCTTGGCATTTAAGCGTTCAAAGTCCGCTTTGTGCATGAGGACTTCCCCACGCACTTCGAGCACGGCAGGCACGTCCCCCGTTAAGCGCAAAGGAATCGATCGGATCGTGCGGACATTCGCGGTCACGTCTTCCCCCACTTGCCCATCACCTCGAGTCGCGGCCGAAACCAGTAACCCGTTTTCATAGCGAAGGGAGCAAGCAAGCCCGTCAAATTTGAGTTCGCAATCGTATTCAATGGCGGGGTCCGCGTCCGTTAATCCCAATTCATTTCGTACACGACGGTCAAAAGCAACCGCCCCTTCCGGGGTCACATCGGTTTCCGTGTGAATGGATAACATGGGACGCGCATGCGTGACTTTGGCTAAGTCACTTCGCACCGTACCACTGACGCGCGAGGTCGGCGAAACGGGGGACTTGAATTGCGGGAAGCGCGCTTCCAGGGCCTCTAACAGCTGAAACACACGGTCGTATTCCGCATCGGGAACGCTCGGCGCATCGTAGACGTAGTATTCCGTATTCCAACGCTCTAAAAGCGTGGCCGCCGTTTCCATTAAGGCGGGGGCCTCAGCTTCCGAAATCGTGGCGACCGCGTCTCGGGTCAACTCATTAATATCCATTACCTCTCCCTTGCACAGTGGGATCAACTAAATCAGGGGAACCCGTTCGTAAGAAAAGCCCGATCACCGACACGCTTTTCGTGATCGATTCGGGCTTTTCATCATTGGGGCTCAGGCTAATACGCTAGCGTTAGGCGCCTTTACCAAAGAGCGCAAACGCTCGGTCGCTCCCAGCGGGGACGCCGTAGCGCGCCATGGTACGAAGTTCTTTCGCAATCAAACCTTCTGCTTGAAGGGCGCCGGAAGTGGTCAAAGGATTCCCATCCGAATCCGACCATTGAGCCCCTAAGTGGCTAGCGGCGTGATTGGCCATCGCAAAGAGTCGGGCCACATCACCTCGAGCCGGGTTACAGAGCATTAAGTCTAAACGTAAGGTCAAGCTGGCGTGTGCATCGTCCGTGTAACGTACCGTAATTTCGCCATCACGCTTGTAAGGAACCGTTTTCAAGGTCCAGAAACCGTCTTCACGTTCAAAGCCCAAGCCCGAGAGCATGGCGTTGACCTGGGCATCATCAAAGGCTTTCCCGTCGCGGGTCACGATTAAGAGATCCAACACGCGGTTGAAGTAGTCGATGAAGTTCTTATTGTTTTCCACCATGGATTCGATCTGATCGATTTCCATCGAGGTGGTCAATTCCGCATCACAGTCCGTCGCCAAGGTTTCGCAGGCCGTACGAATGCGGCTCGCGCTAATGGCGTTTAAGCGCTCAACGCGGTTAATCAAGACGGCGGTGACCACCACTTCGAGAGCTTCCGAGGGCAGGTATTGAGCGGGGTAAAAGAGGTTGTTGCGCTTGGAGCGGGCATAGACCTCAATGGGCAACTGGTAGTGAAGGTTCTTCAAGGCCTTCACTAAGGAACTCACCGCGCCAAAGGAAATCGTGCGACCTTCGTCAGGGGTAACCGTCAAGACCCAATGCACGCTCCCGTCCGCCGGAACGGCTTCCATACCCGTGGAGCCGGGCGCCGCGTCCGAAGCTAAGGCTGCCGTTTGAGCCGCTTCTTCACGTTCTTTTTCAATTTCTTCGTAAACGGGGGGTTCGGAAGCGGGCATGAAGTCATTTTGATGCCCGTCGGCTTCCACGTTTTCCGTCTTATTGAGATCCAACGCCGGTTCGTGTTGTTCAATTAACGGATCCGTCCCTTCATGTGTCAAGCCCTGTCCAGGCTGGTCTTGACGAAGTTGATTGATTTTACGCCCAGCAAAGTGGGTAGAGTACCACCAGCACGCTGCCAAAATGGCAATCACCCCAACGGCGACAAGTGACAAAACAACGTAGTTATTCATGAAGACGTAACCCAATAGAGAAAAGGACGCACGCGACGGACGTGGTTAAACCTTTATTTTACCCATTTTCGGTCATTTTGACCGCTTCTTCTACCGCGACACTGACCACTCGGCTAACCCCAGGTTCCTTCATGGTCACCCCGATCAAGGCGCGCGCATATTCCATCGTCACACGATGGTGAGTAATCAAGAGGAATTGCGTCTCACCCGAGAGGCGCGTACACATTTGCGCAAGACGCGCTTGGTTGGCTTCGTCCAGCGGCGCATCCACTTCGTCCAAAAGACAAAATGGGGCCGGATTTAACTTAAAGAGACCAAAGACCAAGGCCGTCGCCGTTAAGGCTTGTTCGCCCCCTGATAAGAGACGCACCGAGTTGTTACGCTTCCCAGGCGGCTGCGCACGAATTTCCACACCCGCGCTCAAAATGTCGTCGCCCGTCATAGAGAGCGCCGCCGTACCGCCCCCGAACAATTCCGTAAAGGTTTCGCCCAGGTAGCCGTTGACCTCATCAAAGGTTTCACGCATGCGCTCACGGGTTTCTTGGTCAATCTTACGAATGGCCCCTTCTAAGGTGGCCATCGCCGCTTCCAAGTCTTCCACTTGCTTGGCCGTTAACGCCATCGCAGCTTGCGCAGCTTCTAAATGTTCTAACGCCGCATGATTGATGGGACCCAGGGCCGCAATCTCATTCATTAAGCGCTGAACCTTTTGACGCACCCCATTAATCTTGGGACGATCGGCTTCCACCTTGGCGCTCAGCGCCAAGCGATCGGCAGCCAATTCCGTCAAGCGTTCATCAAACTGAACCTTTAAACCTTCCTTGACCTGCGCATCACCGCGAGCTGCCCCTAAGCTTTCCGTCAACGGCATGATCGTGGCTTGCTCTTCACGCAGTGCGTTTTGTGCCAATTCCCAATGCTGTTGAGCTTGAGTTAACCCATCGGTTGCTTCCGTCGAGGCGACTTCAGCGGCTTTAAAGGCATTTAAGGCCGCGTCGAGCTCTTTATCGTCATGGCGAGCATTCATTTCCGCCAAGCGACGCTTGGCTTCTTCTGCACGACGCCCTTCTCGCTCAATGTCGTCCGTTAACGCTTTTTGGCGTTCCGTATTTAAGCGAACGCGTTCTGCGGTTTGGGTGACCTGGAGGCGCGCCATTTCGACACCATGGCGCGCTTTTTGTGCGGCTTCCATGGCTTGCTTGGCAAAAGCTTCCGCACTTTTGAGTTCGCGAGCTTTTTGCGCCGTCAGGCCTTCCGCCTTTTGGTAATCCACTTCCAAGGCATCAGCCGCATCCATCGCCGTCTCGATTTCGGCTTCCACCATGTCGTACTCGTCATTGAGTTCGTCACGGCTCTTTTTCAAGTCCGCTTGACGACGACGGGCAGCCTCCACCGTTTGGCGAAGGGCTTCGACCTTTAAATGTTGTTGCTGGAGTTGCGCCTGAGCGCGCTTCATCGTGGCGGTGCACGCTTGGAGATGGCGCTCCGCGGATTCGAGTCGCGTCGCGGCCTGTTGGCGCGCGGAATCAAGTGCCCCTAATTCATCTGCCATGGACCAAAGCGCTTCTTCTAAGCGTTCAATCTCTAAGCGACGACTAATCATGGCTTCGGCAGGATCGGACGCCGTCCAGAAGTCCACCCCAGCGGCGGTAATGCGATCACCCTCAGGGGTCACTAAGGTGACGTTCCCAGGGAGCGCTTTTCGCACACGCATGGCGGCGTCAAAACTGGGCGCGGCATAGCACCCTGCCAACCAACGCGGCACGGCTCGTCGTGCGCCGTCCGACTTTAATTCCACCTTCGTGACCAAGGCGTCAAACGTAAGGTCCCCAACGTTCAACGCTGAGGGCGTCAGTAAGTCGTCATCCACGGAAACGCCGGCAGCACCCGGCCCCGCATCCACAAACGCTAAGGGCGCAGGCGGGCGCTTCACCGAAAAGTCTTTGGCCACATCAAAGAAGCGCAATTCCACGGCGTTCGCTCGAAAGCGTAACGTGGCTTCCAAGGCGCCTGCCCATTCCGGGGCCACTTGGACGCTCTCAGCTAAGCGACGTAACCCCACCAAGCCCGCTTCTTCTTCAAAGTGGCTCAGTTTGTCACCGGCTTCTGCCTTTTTCTGAATGGCTTCTAAGGTGGAAAGCTTGGCGCTTAATTCTTTTTCTTGCGCGAGTTTCGCAAAGTAGGCTTCGTTGGCCTTTTCACGTAACGAGCGCGCTTGGGCTAACTGCGCTTCCGCCTCTTCTTGCGCATCGAGTGCTTCCGCGACGGTTTCTTCGAGAATCTCTAAATTTTCCGACTCAATCGTCAAGCTCTCCTCAGAGACTTCCGTGGATTGAGCCTCATCGAGCGCCAGTTTCGACAAACGACGACGCAAGTCTTCCTGACGGCGACCGAGTTCGGCCACGCGGTTTTTCGCTTCCGTCCAACGGGTCACCGTTTGGCGGTTTTTCGCCTCTAATTCGCGCGTAGCATCGCGTAACCCTTCGAGCTGCTCTTCTTTTTCAAAGCGCACTTCCTGAAGGGCTTCCGCTTCTTCAAGCAAAAGCTCTAACTTTTCCTCTAAGAGGCTCGCGTCCTCTTTAAGTTTCAAGAGTTCCGCTTCAACGGCCGTTAAGGTGCCTCGCTTCTGAGCGATGGCTTCTCCGGCTTCACGCTCCACATTTTGAGCTTGCGTACGCGCTTCAATTAAACGCTTACGTTCCCCTTCAAAGAGCATGAGGGTGCGCTCGGCATCACGAAGGGCTTTTTGAGCAGTATCGGCACGACCCGCAGCTTCATCCAATTTGGCTTTGAAGTGCGGCAGGGCTTCTTCCCCTTGGCGAATGGCGGTGCGCTTTTCTTCGAGCTGCAATTCCGTCTTCGCAATCGTGGCCTTTAATTGATCCAGCGCTTGACGCACCTCTTCGTACTGTAAAAAGTACCAAAGGGCTTCAGTGTCTTCTTTTTGCTGAGTGAGTTCTTTCCACTGACGCGCGACCGTGGCTTCCGCTTCAAGGCGAGCGGTTTCTTCGGCTTTAATCGCCTGTAAGTCTTGAACGCGTTCTAAGTTTTGAGCGGTGGAGGCTAAGAGGTTTTCCGTTTCACGACGTCGTTCACGGTAAAGGGACACACCCGCGGCTTCTTCCAAGTAGGCGCGCAACTCTTCCGGGCGCGCCTTCACAAAGCTCGCGATCATCCCTTGGCTAATGATGGCGTAGGAGCGAGGTCCCAAGCCTGTGCCCAAAAAGATCTCTTGCACGTCACGACGACGCACCACTTGACCATTAATGGAGTAGGTGGAATTCCCTTCCGCGGTGACTTGACGCTTCACCGAGACTTCTGCGTAACTTGCCCACGGGCCCGAAAGACGTCCGTCTTCATTGGTGAGCACCAATTCAACACTTGCGCGCCCCATGGGTTTGCGACCCGCCGAGCCCGAGAAGATTAATTCCTTCATCGAGGTGGAGCCACGCAATTCGGCGACGCGCGCCTCCCCTAACACCCAACGCACCGCGTCGATGATATTGGACTTGCCGCAGCCATTGGGCCCGACAATCCCAATCACCGGCTCATCAAGCTCGATGAGCACTGGATCGGCAAAGCTTTTAAAACCAGCGATCTTAATCTGACGCAGACGCAAAATTAACCTCTAAAAAACCAAAGCTTAGGGTGGGGAAAATCGTAGGCTTTATTGTACCGAACTAAGGCGCTATTCCATGACGCATTCTGGGGTAATACGACGACGAAAAGGTCATTTTTTCTAAGCTTTCACCTCAGAACACCGACTCAATGCCTCAGAGCGCTGAAGTCTAGCGCCTCGAGCGCTTATAATGCAGGGGTTTTTACTTGCGCTTTAGCGTCAGTCAGAATCCCTTTTTCTTTCGGATTGACTGCCTCAATACGTGCTTAACACGTGTTTTCCTTGGACTGACGCCTAGATCGAACCACTTTTTTGAGGGACCCTCTTATGTACGAAATCGCACCCCTTTTGGACGATCCGATTCACAACTTAAAGACCGTCCGTGACGTTTTCCGCTGGGCCATTACCGAAATGGAAGCCGCCGACTTAACGTACGGCCACGGGTCCCCGAGCTCCTGGGATGACGCATCGTTTTTGGTGTGCCGTGGGTTGAAGTTGCCCTTTGAGCACTTTGAAACCTTTTACGATGCCGCACTCACCCATAAAGAATTGACGCACTTGGTGCATTTGATTGACCGTCGTGTGCATGAAAAGCACCCCACCGCCTACCTCTTACGTGAGTCGTGGTTGACAGGTCATCAGTTCTACATCGATGAACGCGCTTTGATTCCGCGCAGCTTCATTGCTGAACTCTTAGAAGAAAACTTAGAGCCCTGGGTCGAAGATCCTTGGGCCGTTGAAAGCGTGTTAGACCTTTGCACGGGCTCGGGCTGTTTGGCCATTCTCGCGCAGGGCACCTTCCCCAACGCTCAGGTGACGGGCTCCGACTTATCGGAAGACGCTTTAGAAGTCGCCAAGATTAACCGTCGCGACTACGACATGGAAGAGAGCCTTGAACTCGTTCAGGGGGACCTCTTTGAAAACCTTCAGGGTCGCACCTTTGACTTGATCCTCTCTAACCCCCCGTACGTGACGCAAGCCGCGATGGATGCGTTGCCCGCGGAATATCGCCATGAGCCCGATATGGCCTTGGGCGCCGGGGACGACGGGATGGATGTGATTCGTCGCATGTTGCCCGAAGCCGCCTCGCACTTGAATCCGGGCGGCATGCTCATCGTGGAATTGGGCGACAACGCCAACTTCTGCGAAGAAGCGTTCCCGGGTCTGCCCTTAACGTGGCTTGCCACCTCGGGCGGTGACGATCAGGTCTTCATGGTGACCCGTGAAGATTTAGAAGCTTACTTCGGCTAATTTCCCTTATCGTTGCGCCTTTTTTGAGTTAACCCCTTTTCCTCTTCGATGTTACGTCTCTCCAACCTTAAACTCGCCCGTGGTACGCGAGTGCTCTATGACCAGGTGAACCTTGTTGGGTCGCCTGGTGAACGAATCGGTTTAGTCGGTCCCAATGGGTGTGGCAAGTCCACGCTCTTTGCCGGGATTCTCGGTGAATTGAGCCCCGAGGCGGGCGATATTGAAACGCCGAACCCCTTATTGATTTCGCATGTGGCGCAGAGCTTCCCAGTTGACGGAAAGACCGTGTTGGAGACGGTGTTAACGGGGCATGGTCCCTTGATGGCCGCCAAAGAAGAGTTAGCTCGCGCGGAAACGAGCCACGATGCGATGGCGTTGGCTCAAGCCCACGCCAACCTCGCGGAACTCAACGAAGGCGCCATTGCCGCTCAAGCGAAAACCGTTTTGATGGGCTTGGGCTTCGGGGAAGCAGACTTTGACCGAGCCGTTACGGACTTCTCGGGCGGGTGGCGTAACCGTATCGCCTTGGCGCGAGCGCTCTTGTGCCCGGCTGAGCTCATGCTCCTTGACGAACCCACGAACCACTTGGACATTGACAGTCTCATATGGTTAGAGAATTGGTTAAAGAGTGTGCGCGCAACGCTTCTCATCATTAGCCATGACCGTGAATTCTTAGATCGCGTCGTGGGGACCATCTGGTCGGTGGAAAATGAGCGTGTGGTGCGCTACAGCGGCAACTACTCCGCTTTTGAAGTCCAGCAATTAGAAAAGCTCCGCTTACAGGACGCTGCTGCCAAAGCCTACGACCGTGAAAGCAAGCACTTAACCGCCTTTATTGAACGATTCCGAGCCAAGGCCACCAAAGCGCGTCAGGCGCAATCCCGCATGAAGATGCTGGAAAAACTCCAAGCCGTGGAACCCGTTCGCGCCAAGCGTGAATGGCGTTTCCAGTTTGCGACGCCTGTGCGCCTGCCTGAACACCTCATTGATACCGACGGGTTGGAACTGGGCTATGGGGACACCACGATTCTCAAAAACGTCACCTTGAGCGTACGCTCCGGGGATCGCGTGGGGATCTTGGGTGTCAACGGCGCTGGGAAATCCACCTTGGTGAAGGGGTTAGTGGGGGCGCTTCAACCCAAGAAGGGGAAATTGCGCAATGGGCAAGGCTTAGAGATTGGCTACTTTGCCCAGCACCAATTGGATCAGTTGCGCGGTGACGAAAGCCCGTTAGAGCATATGCGTCGTTTAGCGCCTGACGTGCGTGAACAAGAACTTCGTGACTTCCTCGGGGGCTATCGCTTCTCTGGGGACTTTGCCTCCTCTCCAGTGGGTCCCATGTCGGGGGGCGAAAAAGCCCGTTTGGCTTTAGCGCTGCTGGCCTGGAAAAAACCGAACCTCTTGGTTTTGGACGAACCGACCAACCACTTGGATATGGAAACGCGTGAAGCGTTAACGATGGCGCTTTCCACCTATGAAGGGGCCGTGCTGATCGTCTCCCATGACCGCCACCTTTTGCGTGCGGTCACGGAAACCTTGGTGTTGGTGAACCACGGTGCTGTCACCCCCTACGACGGGGACTTGGATGACTATGCGCAGTTGGTGCTGGACCATCGCAAGGAAGAGCTCGCTCGTTTGCGAAACGAAAAAGACGAAACCAAGGTTGAGCCTTCGATTAACAAAAAGGAAGCCCGTCGCTTAGAAGCGCAAGAGCGTCAGCGTATTGCTCAACTCAAGAAGCCCTTCTTAAAGGCGTTGGAAAAGGTGGAAAAGACCATGGCCAAACACCAAGCGGTGGTGGATGAATTGGGCGCAAAACTGGCCGATCCCAACTTCTATACGGCGACACCCTCGGATGAGCAAGCCGACATCGTACGCCGCCATGGGGAAGCGCAAAGCGCCTTGGCGGAGTGTGAAATGGAGTGGCTCGAACTCTCTGAGCAAATTGAAGCCGTCGCGTAAAGGACGAAATGGGTGCGAGGTCGACACCGCACCCATTTTGCTTGGGGACCCAACGTAAACAAAAGGTTTTGCCCAATAAAAAGACCGCCCGAGGTGACTCGCGCGGTCTCTTTCGTTTTTGGGGGAAGGCTTCGCTTAGGCGCCCTTACCACCAAACCACTTCTGATAGATCTTGTCGTAGGTGCCGTCAGCACGAACTTCGTCCAAGGCCTTATTCAAGCGGTCGAGCAATTCCTTATTGCCCTTACGAACCGCAAAGCCATACTGGTCGGACTTCAAGATCACCGGGATTTCTTTGAGGTCTAAGTTCTTAGCGCTCTTACGCGTCAAGAAGTATTCGTTAACGGGACGGTCGTTGACCATGGCGTAGCAGCCACCCTGGCTGATTTCCATGAACGCTTCCGCGGCGGAATTGAAGGTGCGGATCTTCACACCGGGGATCTTCGACATGAAGAGTGCGCCCGAGGAGCCGATTTCTGCACAGAGGAGTTTGTTTTCTAAGTCTTTGGCGCTTTCGATGCGATCGTTATTGTCGCTACGGGTCATCACGGTGAGACCAGCGTCATAGTAGGGACGGGTAAAGTCAACGCGCTTCATGCGTTCCGGCGTCATGGAGAGTGCGGAGACAGCGACGTCAATCGAGCCCGTCTGTAAAGCGGGGACGATACCATCAAGGCCCATCGAGAAAATTTTGGGTTCGAAGCCAGCCTTAGCGGCTACGGCATCTAAGAGGTCGATATCGAAACCGACATATTCACCCGTGGACGAGTCTAAGAACTCGAACGGCGGATAAACCGTTTCGCTACCAATACGGAGGACTTCAGCAGCGTTAGCGCCGCCCATGAGAGAGAGCGCAACCATCGCGGTCGCAGCAAGCTTCTTGATATTCATACCGAGGTTCCTTTTCCTTTTTTTATACAGGATTATTACGGTGTTGAAAATCGTACCCAGGCTTGTGATCTGGTGTACGTCGTAACCCATTTTTCGTTCGGGTATGAATTCATTGTACGCAGAACTTTTTTCTCTTCGCTACCCCTTTTTCTAAAAAAATTACGTCTCTCGAAAAATTCTTTGCGTTAAACCATGGCCATCTAAGCACTACCGCCTAACACACAAAAATTGTCTTGACGCGGGACGGTTTTTTCACGTTGGGTTTTGCGTTTTTTCGCTTTCCCCCTCTGAGAGAAGGGAAAAGACTTATCAAAAAAGCCGTTATTTGTCATGCACTTTTCGAAAAGATCCCGTGAAATTTTCTTCTTTGAAGTTCTCCCCTCTTCGCGTCTTCACCCCCTCAACCCCAAGGGTTAACACGAAGAAAAACGGCGCGGTCTTCCCCTCTTTTTTGAAGAAATCATCCGTGCTGCCCTGTGGGTTACCCGTCACGGTCACTATCACCGCCCAGGCGTTCTGGTTTTAAGTGAGCGCCGTCCTAAAAAGTGGGAAGGCAAAAGAAAAGCGCGCTTCGCTTCTTAGGGCGTTGCGCGCTTTTGTGGAGTCGCTTTATTTCGCGTCGTTTTCGAGAGGAGCCTCTCCCTTAACCTCGTCCGACGGGGGCACTTCCACGACGGTCACGGGCGTATCGAGCACCGGTTCTGCTTCCGCCATACGCTTAATCTTGAGGCGCATGAGCGCAGGCGTTAAGACCAGAATCACCATGGGGGCCACGATCACGAGCGAGAAGGCAATCCCCAAGGAGGTCGCTTCCGACACAAAGCCGATCGCGGGCGGACCAAAGACAAAGCCCCAGAAGCTAATCGCACTCACGAGCGAAATCGCGGCCGACGCACTCACGCGCTTGGTGCGACCCGCCAAGCTGTAGCAGATCGGTACCACGCTCGCCATCCCGGCGCCCACTAAGGCCGAGCCCAGAATCGCCATAGCGACATGGTCCACCATCACAATCGCGGTAAGACCCAAAATCATTAAGACGGCCGAGCCTTCTAAGACGCGCTGTTCCCCTAAACGGTTGATGAAGTCATCTGCATAGAAGCGCCCCATCACCATGGCAATCATGGCGGCTAAGTAGCCCGTACGCGCGCTCAAGCCCGTTTCCCCTAAGACGTTCACAAAGTAGACCGAATTCCAGTCATACATCGTCCCTTCGGTAAGCATCGAGCAAAAGCCCACGACCCCTAAGAGAATCAAGAAGGTATCCACTTGAGCCGAGCGCTTCACCACGGTCATGCGGTCCGCGGTCGTGTTGGCGTGATTTACCGCACGCAATTCTTTCGCTTGAAGTTTGTCGGAGGTGGCCTCGAGCTGGGGATTGTCTTCAATCAAGTGCTCACGACCAAAGAGCATCACGGCGATATTCAGGAGGAAGATCAGCACGAAATGCGTCAAGGACGACACCGTCATGGCAGCCAAAATCCCGCCAATTAAGCCACCGACCACGCCACCGATGCTCCAGCAACCATGGAACTTCGCCATGATGGAGCGCCCAAAGCGCTTTTCAATCACGACGGCTTGGGTGTTATTGGCGATGTTGAGGAAACTATTGAAGAACCCCATCACAAAAAGGGCCACAATCAAGGCAAAGACGTTCCCCGTGAGCCCCACTAAGACGAGGGATAAGGAAAAGCCCACGCTCGACAACAAAATCAAGCGCTTTGCCCCCCAACGGGCGACAAAACTCGGTGCCAAGGCCATGGCGGGGAATTGCCCCAAGGGAAGTGCAAAAAGCGCGAGCCCCAATTCTGCGTCCCCAATCCCTAAATGGTGTTGCACATCCGGGATTCGCACCGCCCAACTCGCAAAGGTTAGCCCCAGCACAAACATGCTGAGGCTTACCGCTAAGCGGTTCCATCCCTTCTCGTCAGTCGGTTTAAGTTCGTTTATGATGTCTTTGAATTGCATAAAATCTAGTGTTTTGGTTTTGTCCAATCTTAAACGCAACCCCTCGCTAATGCGGAGAAATTAATGTCTGAAGTGAAAAAAACCTGGGTGTTAACCACCTTAAATGACGTCCAGGAACGACTCGAAGCGCTCATCCAAACCTTGGAAAAAGAGCCGGAAGATTATGAGTTTTATGATACGGCCACGGAAGGCTTAACGGAGGTCTACGCCAAGCTTAACTTTGCCGTCAACACCATGCGTTTAGGCGAAGCTGCGTTCGAAGAGTACGACGATGATACGCTGGTGGCGTTCCCGCAGCACGAAATCGAACTCGACGTCAACCAATGGGCAGACGACGAAGACGAAGAGCATACGGAATTAAATTAAGCCGTGTAAATGGAGAAGGTCACCCTTTAGTTGGGTGACCTTTTTTGCTTGTGCCTTATCGGAAGCGCTTTAAGTCTCGGAATTTAAAGCCCGACAAAAGTAACCCCACGGCGTAAAGCATGGCGCCCGCGAAAACGAGCCCCAAGACCCCAACCGCACGAAGTCCCCAACGCATTGCCGTCCAGTCGACTTCGGCGTTGACCCAGTAGAGGACCGTCCCCATGACGAGGCTCCCCACCAGGACTTGAAGTCCCCAAGCGCCCCACCCCGACTGCGGGACATACTGCCCACGGCGACGCAAAATCACCAGCAAGACGCTCGAATTAAAGAGGCTCCCGAGCCCGACCGAGAGCGCCAGCCCCGCGTGCCCAAAGGCGGGGACCGAGACGAGGTTAATCAACTGGACCACGACTAAACTGGCCATCGCCACCTTCACCGGGGTCTTAATGTCTTGCCCGGCGTAAAACGCGGGCGCTACGATCTTTAACCCAATCAACCCAATTAAGCCCACGGCATAGCCGCTCGTAGCCAACGCCGTTTTCGCAACGTCCTCGGGACCAAAGGCGCGCCCTTGGAAAAGAAACGCCACGAGCCCATCGGCCATGAGCCAAAGCCCCAGGGCCGCCGGCACCCCCACAAGCACAACGAGTTTGAGGCCGTTATCGAGCAATTCGTTATAGCGCGTTTTGTCCCCTTGTGCCCACGCGCGAGAGAGCTGTGGGAGCATTACGGTCCCGAGCGCGACGCCTAAGAGCGCCGTGGGAAACTCCATTAAGCGGTCCGCATAATTGAGCCACGTCACGGTCCCTGCCCCCAAGCGACTCGCAATGTGGGTGTTAATGAGAATGGAGAGTTGCGCCACCCCGACCCCTAAGAGGGCGGGCAGCATCAGGGTTAAAACGCGTCGTACAGCGCCATCCCCCAGACTCGTTTTCAAGCCCCGCCAACGAAGGCGGATGCCAAGCCGGTAGAGCGCCAAAATCTGCGTCCCCAATTGGAGCACCCCGCCAATTAAGACCCCCACCGTCAAGGCCCACACGGGCTCATCCAGATGGGGCGCCAAAAAGAGCGTCACCCCAATGAAACTGAGGTTAAGCAAAATGGGGGTTGCCGCTGGAATCGCAAACTTTTTGTGAACGTTTAATACCGACGCCGCTAAAGCCACCAGGGCCATAAAGGCGATGTAGGGGAACATCACCCGCGTCATGGCCACGGCCAAGTCAAATTGCTCCGGATTGGCACGCATCCCGCCCGCAATCGCCCACACAAGGATTGGGGCCGCCAAAATCCCCAGAATGCTCGCCACGAAAACAGCGGTTCCCAATACCGTGAAGACGTGATCAATAAAGGTTTTTTCTCGTTCCGGGTCACCCCCTTCGCCGACGCTTGACAACATCGGGACAAAGGCCTGCTGAAAGGCCCCTTCTGCAAAGAGGCGTCGAAGCATGTTGGGCAAACGAAACGCTACGTAGAAGGCGTCCGTGGCCGCACTCGCCCCGAAGTAACGCGCAATCAACATGTCACGGATGACGCCTGAAATACGGCTCAAAAGCGTCAGACCAGAGACCACAGCAGTGGATTTCAACAGTGACATGTAACGTCCTTAGGGTAAAACGGGTTAACGAGGTAAAAAAATTCTACCTGAAAGTGTGCTGAAAACTCGGAAATTTGGTATAGTTTGGGACTTTTCAAGGGTCTCATTCGCCGACCGATGTTCCTCAGGCCGTCAGTTGCGTTTGCTAAGCCGTTGAAAATTCTTCTTTATTCGGTGTCTCGCACAACCGCGGAGCACAAGCAACCCACTTTAATCGGTGGTGTGCAGCGGCGTCCGAACGGCGCTCTCAACTGTGAATGGGAGCCTCGGCTGGACTGATCTTCCAACGCCTCTCTGTCGTTGAAGAGGAGGATGACCCGGACGCCCACTGTTTGAATTCATAGACAAGGAATTTTTTTAAAAATGGCCAATACCAAGCAAGCTCGTAAGCGCGTTCGTCAGATCGTTGCTCGTAACATGCACCTCTCGGCTCAGCGTAGCCAGTACCGTACCGCCATCAAGGCTGTGCGCAAGCTCATCGAAGCCGGCGACAAGGCTGCCGCTCAGGAAGCCTTCAAGAAGGCTGAAAGCGTCATCGACGCCATGGCTCGTAAGGGCGTTCTTCATGGCAACGCTGCTGCTCGTAACAAGAGCCGTCTCTCCGCTTCCATCAAGGCCATGGCCTAATCCGGAATCGGTTTGAGAAAAAGAGCCACTTCTTCGCGGAAGTGGCTTTTTTGTTGGGCGAAGGGATTTCTCTTTGCTCAATAGAAAAAGGGGACCCACGGGTCCCCTTTTTGCTCGATGGTCTATAGAAAGACCTCAGCGCCCCATTAAGAGGCCTCAACCTAAGAAGACGGGTTCGGCTTCCAAGCGAACCCCAAAGAGCGCCTCAACACGCTCTACGATGGTCTCAGCAAAGCGCTCCACCTCTTCCCCGGTGGCACCGCCACGGTTCACCAGAATCAAGGCGTGATGGGGATAGGTCCCCACGGTTTCGGTCCCCTCCCCTTTGAAGCCAGCGGCTTCAATGAGGCCGGCGGCCGCCAACTTCTTATGGTCTTCATCCAAGTCGTACCACGGCAGGTTGGGGTGCACGCTAATGAGTTCACGCCAATGCACGGTGGTAATGACGGGGTTCGTGAAGAAGGACCCCGCGTTCCCGATCACGCGCGGGTCCGGCAGCTTGCGCGCACGAATCCCTTGAATGAGGGTGCGCATAAAGGCGGGGGTCAGCGTGGGGTTTTCTTCGTGCGCGAGGGCATCCTCTACGGCGCGGTAACTTACCGTCGGGCGCCAGTCCTTGGGGTTGCCTAAATTGAGCGTCACCGACACGATCACTAACCCGGCCCCTTGCGGCGTCTTAAAGACGCTATGGCGATAGCCAAAGCGGCATTCTGCTTGCGTGAGGGTTAAAAGGCGCCCCTCTTCCATGTCGTAGACCGTCACGGTTTCAACGAAGGGCCCAATCTCCACCCCGTAAGCGCCAATGTTTTGCACGATGGCGCCCCCAACGGTGCCGGGGATCGAACTTAAATTTTCTAACCCGCCCAGGTTTTTCTCGACGAGCGCACCAATCACCTCATCAATCGTTTCACCAGCGCCCACGGTAACACGGCAAACGTTTTGATCATCCACGTCCACTGTCACCCCGGGGATGGCCACCTTGAGGGTCAAGCCTTTCACCCAAGCGCGGGCAATGGTGTTGGCGCCGCCCCCCAGGAGGTTAACCGACATCCCTTTGGCTTTCGCTTCGGACAAAGCACTCGCTAACGCCTCCACCGAGTCCACGGCACAAAAGGCCTCAGCGCGACTTTTCGTTTGAAACGTGGTGAGTGGCGTTAAATCGACGTCGAATTGCATACGGGACTCCATAAAAAGGGAGAGGGGGAAAAAGCGTTCGGGTCTCAAAGACCTTTTTGAAATTATACGTCTTCAGGGTTCAAGCCTTCTTGGGGACGCACTGCCCTCCCCCATTTGAGGGCACGACAAAAAGAAACGGGTCCAAGCCGTTAAGGACTGGACCCGATTGGAAAAACTTAAAGTCTCACCTTTAGAGGCGAATCCCTAAGGTTTCACACTGCGCCTTTAAGCGCGCTAAGACTTGTTCCGAGGTGAGGTGCTCTTCAGCAAAGAGTTCGTCATGCGTCCCTTGCTCAATGAAGTGGTCCCCCAGCCCCAGGCGCACCACGGGCACCGTTAAGAGCGCATCCGACAGCACTTCCAACACAGCAGAGCCTGCGCCCCCCATGAGTTGCCCTTCTTCTGCGGTGACTAACACCTCGTGCGAGGCAGCCGCCTTTAAGATGGCTTCTTCGTCAATGGGCTTAATAAAGCGCATATCGATCAAGGTTGCGTTGAGGGCGTCGGCTACCGGGCGCATCACGTCGAGCATGGCCCCGAAGGAGAGAATCGCCATCGTTTTCCCTTCTCGAATGACGCGGCTCACCCCAACAGGTAACACCTCGTCCGTGTCTTCAACGACTTCGCCACACCCCGTCCCGCGCGGATAACGTACCGCCGTGGGAGTATCCAGGCTATAGGCCGTGTTCAACATCAAATAGCATTCTTTTTCGTCAGCAGGCGCCATCACCGTCATATTGGGGATGGTGCGTAACATCGACAAATCAAAGACCCCTTGGTGCGTGGCGCCATCGGCCCCCACTAAGCCACCGCGGTCCACCGCGAGCATCACGGGCAGGTTCTGAATCGCCACGTCATGAATCACTTGGTCTAACGCGCGCTGCAAGAACGTCGAATAGATGGCCACCACAGGTTTGATCCCTTCGCACGCAAGCCCCGCGGCATAGGTCACCGCATGCTGCTCGGCAATCGCCACGTCGCGATAGCGTTCTGGGAACGCTTTTTCAAAGTTCACTAAGCCCGAGCCCTCACGCATGGCGGGGGTAATGGCATAGAGGCGCTTATCTTTAGCGGCTTTGGCTTCAATCCAACGCGAAAAGATTTGGGTATAGGTGGGGCGGCCCGCTTTCTTGGGGCACAGCCCCACATCGGGGTCAAACACCCCAACGCCGTGGTAGGCCGTGGGAGCGTCTTCTGCGAGCTTATAGCCCTTCCCCTTTTGCGTGGCCACATGAAGGACCACGGGAGAGCGGTTCCCGCGCAAATTCTTTAAGACTTTGATGAGCTGCGGCAAATCATGCCCGTCGACCGGCCCATAGTAGTTGAGGTCGAAACTGGAGAAGATCCCAGCGGGCGGGCTCATTAAATTAATGGCCTGCGTTTCAAAGCGCTTTAAGCAGTTCCAGAGGGTGGGAACGGGCTTTAAGACGCGTTTACTGAGTTCACGAGCGCTGGAGTACGCACGCGAACTCACAATCTGCGCCAAGTGCCCAGACAAAGCCCCCGCACTCTCAGAAATGGAGCAGTCGTTGTCATTCAAAATGATGAGAAGGCGTACGCCATCTTCATCTTTGTAGGCCCCCGCGTCATTTAACGCTTCTAAGGCCATGCCGCCCGTTAAGGCGCCGTCGCCAATGACGGCAATGTGCCAGCGTTCCGTGTTGCCTTGGAGTTTACTGGCCACGGCCATGCCAAGCGCCGCGGAAATGGAGGTGGACGAGTGCCCCGTCCCGAAGACGTCATAGTCGCTTTCGCTTCGTTTCGGAAAGCCCGACATCCCTTCGTATTGACGAAGTCCGTCAAAGCGGTCACGGCGCCCCGTCAACACTTTGTGCGGATAGGCTTGGTGACCCACGTCCCAGATCACACGATCCTCAGGCGTATTGAATACGGTATGAATGGCCACGGCAAGTTCGACCGTCCCTAAAGAACTCGACAAATGCCCGCCCGTTTTCGAGACCGTATCAATTAAAAACCCACGCATCTCCTCGCACACGTCCTTTAACGCCTCCATATTCATGGTGCGCAAGTCGTGAGGCGATTGGATACGCTCAAGAGTTGGGTACGGGGTCTTCTCGCTCATAGATGTGCTGCTCTGGGTTCGCGTCATGCTTTAAGCATACGCCAAAAGAAAAAATTAATGCGTACGACCTTTGACCAAATGGGCAATGTCACGAAGTCGATCGGCGGCCCCTGGGGCCACGGCCGAATCCGCTTCAATACTGTCTAAGGCCGAGAGCGCTTCCTCGTAAAGGGTTTGCGCATAGGCTTGAGCGCCCTCTAACCCCTTAAAGCTCACCCACGTGGGCTTATCGTCTTTGGCATCTTTGCCGGCGGTCTTCCCGAGGGTTTCGGTGGCTTGCGTGCAGTCCAGAATGTCGTCCACGACTTGGAAAAGAAGCCCCAAGGCGTGACCGTAGCGCGCAAAACCGGCTTGTGCCGTTTCACTCAACTGGGTCCAATGACCGGCTTGTGCCCCCATTAAGACGGACGCCGTAATCAGGGCCCCCGTTTTCATGTTTTGCATACGCATGAGGGCAAGTTCACTCGGGGCTTGACCCACCATATCCAGATCTAACGCTTGGCCCCCTGCCATCCCGCGCACCCCTGAGGCGTGCGAGAGGGTTTGGAGCATACGAACGAGGGTACTGGCCTCGCCCTTGGCGTGACTCAACACTTCAAAGGCTTGGGTCTGCAGCGCATCCCCCGCGAGCATGGCGGTGGCTTCCCCATAGGCCACATGCACCGTGGGCTTCCCACGGCGAAGGGTGTCGTTATCCATGGCGGGCATGTCATCGTGCACTAAGGAGTACCCGTGAATGCATTCCAACGCCAATGCCCCCGCATCCAAAAGCGCGGCTTCTGCCCCGCAGGCTTCCCCCGCGGCATAGGTCAAGAGCGCACGAATACGCTTGCCCCCGTTTAATACGGCATAGCGCATTGCACCAATGAGTTTCTTGGGGTCCGTGCCCACCTGGGGCAAGGTGCTTTGAGCAAACCATTCGAAATGCCCAATGCGCTCAGAAGACCACGTCTTAAAGTCCATGATTGTCTCGTTCGGGTTAGGGGGTCGTATCGTTTTGGACGGCTTCAATCGTTGCGCGAGCTTGATTGAGTTCTTCGCGACAGCGCTTTAAGAGCGCCATCCCGCGGGCATAGCCCTCCACACTTTGTTTGAGGGTGACGTTGCCAGCGGCCATGTCACTGGTTAAGGCTTCTAATTCCGCCAAGGCTTCTTCAAAGCTGAGCGAACTCACGGGCGCGAGCGGCGTTTCTTGGTCCATACCGATATCCTAGTCAAGTCCAAAGGCGGGGCGCCTAGTGTGTCAGGAAACCCGCGTCCAGTAGGGGTCAAAAGCCATGGAGCGGTGCTCCCACTTCTGACGAATCCTTTTATTTTAACGAAAAGCCACGGAGTTTGACTGTGCCCCGCCCCCGTCCCCCGCGATAAAATGAAGGCAATCAATAAAGCGTGGGGCGCACAAGGCTCCGCGTGGGTCTTCTTTTTTCTTTTTCGCGTTGTGCCTTCTCACCATGAATAAAAGTCTTTGGATGTTAGCGGCTGCCTTTTTCTTTGCCTCCATGGCGGCCTTAACGAAAGCCGGCGCCAAAGAGTTTGGCATCTTTGAGTTGGTCTTTTACCGCTCCATCGTCGGGATGCTCGCGATTTGGGTGTGGCAAGCTGCGAAAGGCTACAGCGTCAGAACGCCGTACCTGTTCTCCCACATTAAGCGAAGTGGCTTTGGCACCTTTTCGCTTTGCATTTGGTTCTATGCGATTAGTGCGCTCCCTTTAGGCACCGCCATGACCATGAACTACACCAGCCCCTTATACATGTCGGCGATTTTGTTTGTAGGGGCACTTCTCAAAGGGAAAAAACCCAATTGGGGCTTGATGGCGGCTGTGATCGCGGGCTTTATCGGGGTGCTTCTTGTCTTAAAGCCTGAAATCAACCGTGGGCAACTCTTTCCTGCGCTCGTGGGTTTAACCTCTGGGGTCTTTGCCGCGCTCGCTTACCTGCAAGTGCGTGAACTCAACCAAATGAAAGAGCCCGAATGGCGCATCGTCTTTTATTTCACGCTTTGCTGTACGGTGACAAGCCTCGTCGTGCACATCCTCTGGGTGGGGACCTTTACGCCCGTAACCTTAGACAACCTCCCCATTCTCGGGGGGCTGGCTTTGACGGGCACCTTGGCACAATTGTCGATGACGCGCGCCTGGGGTGGGGCAAATCCTCTTTTGACGAGCGTCTTTCAGTATTCAGGGATCATCTTTGCCGCGAGCTTTGGCGCCCTCTTCTTTGATGAGCCCATTGGGCTACAGAGCGCGGTGGGGATTGCCGTGATTCTGGTCGCCGGGGTCGTTGCCGGAGCGCTCAGTCGAAAAAAGGCGTAAGACCGTTATCTCTACCCCCAAAGAATTAACATTCTTAGGCTTGACGAAAACAAAACGATTTCGACACCCTTATACCCCTTTATAAGGGGCCACACGCCTCGAACCCCCGTTCTACAAGGGTTCTAACCATCCCAGCATTTTTACCTAGGTAGAATACGGCAGGGACTCACTAGTGCCCCAAGGCAAGGCCACAAAAAACGAGCATGATTTCTTCTTTTCTATCGATCTATTTAAATCGATTCAACAAAGCGAATTAGTCCCTAAAGGCCCCGTTTTTCCACTTAATTCGATACGCTTTTCGAGGGGCATTTTGTGTGCTAGCAAACACGATAAATGTTTCTCGGCCTAGGTAGACTAGGCATTGAGCGGACTGTTTTGTGAATCGGGGGGCATGACTTTTTTTTGAAGTCAATAACTGTTTCCCCTGTGCAAAGTCCCAAAAGTTGACCCACTCATCACGTCCGCTCAGAAAAAAAAGCGGGGATTAATGCCGTTTTCAAGGGTTATCCCTCGCTTTATTGTAAAAGTTCAGCTCTTACAATCATCAAGAAGCCGTGTGCTCTGAGGTTTTGTAAATCCAGGGGCACATTCCAATACCTACACTATGGGGCGGAGAATGACCCACAAATCTAAAATTAGTCTTGCTTGGCAGATGATGATCGGCTTGGCACTCGGCGTGGTCGTCGGTGCTTTAGTCAGTACCGACATCGCTCAAACTTGGTTACAGCCGCTCGGTCAGCTCTTTATTCGACTGATCCGTATGGTGGTTGTCCCGTTAGTGATCGCGACCATCATCGCTGGCGCTGCTGGCATCTCGGACACGAGCAAATTAGGTCGTGTTGCCGGGAAGGTCATGGCGCTCTACGCTATCACCACCGCCATTGCCGTTGCCTTCGGTTTGTTTATCGCTCAGGTTATCCACCCGGGCATGGGGCTTGACCTCTCCCGCGAAGGCTTGAACGTTAAGCAGGTGACGCCGCCGGGCTTGGTAACGACCCTCTTAAACATTGTTCCGATTAACCCGATTGAAGCCATGGCCAAGGGCAGCATGCTCCAGATCATCTTCTTCTCGGTGATCTTCGGCTTTGGTCTCTCGAGCCTCGGTGAACGCTGCAAGCCTGTCTTGACGTTCTTCGAACTCGTGGGCGATACGATGATTCGTGTGACCCACATGGTCATGCTCTACGCGCCGATCGGGGTGTTTGGTTTGATCGCCTTCACGGTGAGCAAGCACGGTTTATCGGTGCTCTTGCCCTTGGGCGCGTTGATCCTCTCGTCCTTCTTGGCGACGACCCTCTTCGTGTTCCTCTGCTTGGTGCCGATGGTTCGCTTTGTCGCGGGGATTCCGATGATGACCTTCTTGAAGGGCATCTTCGAACCCTGGCTCGTGGGCTTTACCACCTGCTCGTCCGCCGCTGCCTTGCCGGCTAACTTGGATGCTGCACGTCGCTTAGGTTCCACCAAGACGATCGCCTCCTTCTCGATTCCGTTGGGTAACACCATCAACATGAACGGGACGGCCATCTACATGGGCGTGTGCGCGATCTTCGCTGCCGAAGTCTTTGGTCTCCATTTGTCGCTCGCTGACCAGCTCACCATCGTCTTGATGGGCGTGTTGGCTGCCATTGGTACCGCTGGGGTGCCGGGTGCGGGTCTCATCATGACCACCATCGTCTTCACCCAGGTGGGCATCCCCTTGGAAGCCGTCGCCTTGATTGCTGGCGTTGACCGTATCCTCGACATGATCCGTACCTCGATTAACGTGGTGGGTGACGCGGCTGCCGCCATCACCGTCACGAAGCTCGAAGGCGACCTCTATAGCGAAGCCTACGACGAGGACGATCCCGAAGAACCGTAAAACGTTTTTCCAGGCCAGACTCTTTAAGCGTGAGCCCTCCTTTCCCACCTCCTTTATGAGGTCTCACGTGTCTGGTTCACCCTCAGACGGGGTCGTGCATACCTCCCTGAGGCTTTAGTAAGCGAAGTGCTGTTTTCCCTCTCTAGAAAATGGCCTTCGCTTCTTTTTTTGCCCTCTTTTCCCCTCTCACCCGTCCGTCTCGGTTCGTTCCTGCTCTTTCCTTTTCTCTCCCTTCCTTTTCCTTTCCTCGTCGCTCTTGCGGCTTGTGGGGTGCTTGGGCACCACCAAAAGAAAACGCCCCGCTGCACATCAGGCAACAGGGCGCTTCGCAAAAAGAACGCGAGCGTTTCTCTTTATTCTTTTTTCTCGTCTGTGGCTTTCGCTTCAGGGTGAGCAACGTCAGGCGTTGCTAACGCACGAGCGGACGTTTCTTCTCCGACAGCGCGTAACGGTTCCCCGTCAAAGCTCACCATCTCTGCTTCCACTTTGAGGGTTTCAAAGGGAGCACGGTAGGCATGCCCCACAATGGTCATCTTACGCCCCACATACGGGGTCTTACCCGCCAGGAGTTCCAAGGGCACAATCACATCCTGTTCACCCGTTGCGTCGCGCAACGTGACACGGTTATGACCATCGAACTTCACGATGGTGCCATCAATCAGGATCAAGGCTTC
The DNA here is from genome assembly GCA_020025955.1 of Sutterella sp. Classification (GTDB taxonomy): domain Bacteria; phylum Pseudomonadota; class Gammaproteobacteria; order Burkholderiales; family Burkholderiaceae_F; genus Sutterella. The sequence goes on along the minus strand of JAHHRF010000024.1, from coordinate 1,745 downwards.
CGTCTGAACCTTGGCTAACGCCTCAGCAATCGTTTCGTGAGCGATGTATGCATGACGCGATGTGATATCCCCGCGAGCCACCCCTGCGCTTAAAATGCCGGCGATAACGCCCAGTGCTAACCAAGATTTGCGCATATTTACGTTTCCTATAAGAGTTTGACTCGACACAGTCTTAAGAATTGTCGCACCTGCGTTGTTTCTTGAATAGTTGACATTTAATCTTAAGGATTAACCCTAGGGCTTTAAACTTTGTAACACGCACAGGGAAAGCGGGCGTGTATCCTTGGGAAACGTTAATCAAGTCCACACATGAAAACCAAGAGGTGACGGATGAAAAAGATGTTGGTACTCGCGAGCCTGCTCGCAAGCGTTGGGGTGTTATCGGGTTGCTCCACGACGGGCTCAATGGGGGAGGCTGCCCCTTTACTGGGTCGTGACTTAATGTGGGTCGATGGGGCCAATGCGCATTGTGAAGTCCCCCCGTCCATTTCCTTTGGGGAAGACGGTCGTATTTCGGGGGATGCGGGGTGCAATCGTTTGATTGGCCAATTAAAGCAAGCCGGCGCCAACGTGGACTTTTCTCAGTTGGGCACCACGATGCGTTTGTGCGGACCCAAATTGATGGAGGTGGAAAAGCAATTCTTAGCCAACCTCGCCGCCACCCGTTATGTCGTCAAAGACGGCGACAACGTCCAATGCTTGGATGAAAACCAAAAACCCGTGATGACGCTCGTCCCTGAGCGCTTGGGCTCGTGCAACTAAGGCACGGGGTTTAACGAGAATCTAAACACGGTTTGGATAACGAGAAAGCGGGGCGCTGCGCGTCCCGCTTTTTGTCTTGAGCCCCTTTAGTGAGCTTCTTCCCAGTTTTTCCCGACCCCGGCGTCCACAATCAAGGGGACCTTGAGGCTCGCGGCTGTCTCCATTAAGCGCGTGACTTCGCGCTTCACGTCATCAACATCCTTATCGGCCACTTCCAGAATCAATTCGTCATGAATCTGAAGGATTAAACGGGCGTCCTTTTTCGAGGTCTTTAACCAGTCATCCACCTTAATCATGGCGCGCTTGATTAAGTCCGCAGCCGTCCCCTGCATGGGGGCGTTAATGGCAGCACGTTCTGCGGCGGCTGCCACCATCTGACGGGGGCTTTGGATATCGGGTAAGAACAATCGACGCCCAAACACCGTTTCCACAAAGCCCTCTTCCTTGGCCTTAAAGCGGGTGGAGTCCATGTAGCGCTTCACGCCCGGGTACTTCGCAAAGTACTGATCGATGTAGTGCTGCGCCACCTTACGATCCACCCCTAAGTTTTGGGCCAACCCAAAGGCACTCATCCCGTAGATCAAGCCAAAGTTGATGACCTTGGCCATGCGACGCTCATCAGGGGTTACCGCCTCAGGCGCCTTCCCAAAGACTTCCGCGGCGGTGGCACGGTGCACGTCATCGCCCTTCGCAAAGGCGGCCAAGAGCCCCGCGTCATCAGACAAATGCGCCATGATGCGCAATTCCACCTGAGAGTAGTCCGCGGAAATCAATTGGTAGCCGGGTTTTGCGACAAAGGTCTCACGAATGCGACGCCCTTCTGGGGTGCGCACAGGGATGTTTTGCAAATTGGGGTTTAAGCTCGAGAGACGCCCCGTCACCGCCACCGTTTGCGCAAACGTCGTGTGCACGCGCCCGTCCACAGGATCCGCATCCTGCGGGAGCTTATCCAAGTACGTGCTCTTTAATTTCGACAAGCGACG
>JAHHRF010000023.1 GCA_020025955.1 Sutterella sp. | reverse complement strand
CGGGAAGACTTAGTCTTCTAACTCATCGATCGTACGGTTGGCTTTCATGTCCTTGTCAACCATGGCGGCCACACAGGAGTCAGACCACACGTTCAAGGCCGTTTCAATCATGTCGATGACGGCGTAGAACGGGAGAATCACACCCATTAAGAGGATGGGCACATTCATGCCGGCCAAGAGGCTAGCGGACAAGAAGAAGCAGCCCATCGGAACGCCAGCGTTACCCACCGCAGCGATGGAGGCCACGATAATCCAGGTGCCGATCGTCAAGGGGGTGATTTCAATCCCCGCGTTTTGCATGAGGTAGAGCACCGTCACCAAGATGAAGGCCGCACAGCCATTCATGTTAATGGTGGTACAGACCGGCAACACAAAGCGAGCGACCTTGGGGTGCACGCCCACGTTGTTTTCCGAGCAGCTCATGGTCACAGGCAACGTGCCGGCCGAGGACTTCGAGAAGAAGGCAACAGCAAGGGCCGGGGCCATCCCCGTCAACACACGGATGGGGTTGAGACCGCGCGCCGCCATGATCAAGGGCAGGATGATGAAGATCTGAACGAGGTTCGCGGTGACAATCGTGATGAAGTAGGTACCGAGCCCAGAGAGCGCGATCCCCTGTTCCATTTCAACCAAGAGCCCCGTGATAAAGCCGAAGATCCCGATGGGGAGAACCTTCAAAAGACCACGCACCAAGAGGAAAAGGATGCTCTGTAAGCCCTTGAAGAAGGCCGTCAACACGTCCTTTTCACGCGAGCCTTCAGGAAGCTTCGAGGTGGCTAACCCCACGGCCACGGCAATTAAGAGAACCGACATCACGTTAGCCGAAGCAAACGGGGCAATAAAGTTGTCCGGAATTAAGCTTTGCACATAACTCGCGTACGAGTGGCTCACGGCGTCCGGAAGCGCAGCGGCCGTAGCCGACGCTTGATTCACGTTTTCGGGCGCAAAGAGGAGATAGAGCCCTGCGGCCAAAGCAGCAGACACCACCGTCGTAAAGAGCGTGTAGGAGAGCGTACGACCAAAGATTCGGCCCGACGAGCGAGAGCTCCCTAAGCCTGCCAACGTCGTAATTAACGTCAACGCAATCAAGGGAATGGCCACGAACTTAAAGAGTTTGACGAAGATCGTGCTAACGAAAGCCGCCACGTCGTGCGTAAAGCCCGAACCGTAGAGACCATTAATAATCCCGAGCACAATGGCCACGGCATAAAAGAGGGTCATCGCCCAGTTAACCGAAGGCGACGTGAGTCGTGTAGTCATAAGGGAGTCTTTTTTATAGTGAATGTTTATTTCCCCCTTGAGCCAAGCCCAAAGGGGATGAGGGGTCAAGAAATAGGGGTGAGGTTACTATACCCGAAGTTGTTACCAACTAAGCGAAATTGGGCCGATGGCCTTAGGGGTTAACCCGTTTTCGAAGGGTGTCGGCCACGTCAAGCATCAGGCTTTCGGTTTTCGCCCATCCGAGGCAGGCGTCTGTGATGGAGACGCCGTAGCGAAGCGGTTCTTCGCTCAAGGTTTGGTTGCCATCTTCTAAGTGGCTCTCGAGCATAAAGCCCGCCACCACCTCTGGCGTTTCACGCAGTACTTGGCGGATAACGTCGGCTTGCTTAAACGGGTCTTTCCCGGAATTGCCGTGACTGGCATCGACCACAACGCGAGCAATGGCGCCGTTCTTTTGCAAAGTCTCGCAAACGCCGTTCAAGGTTTTGGCGTCAACATTGGGCCCCGACTCACTCCCACGGAGCACCAAGTGCCCATAGGGGTTCCCAGGCGTGGTGATGGGGGCAATGCGCCCCGCGTCATCAAGCCCTAAGGTGAGCTGACCGTTTCGAATCGTGCTCATCGCACGAAGGGCGTTATCCCAGGAGCCGTCCGTGGCATTTTTAAACCCAACGGGGGCGGGGATTCCAGCCGCCATATCGCGATGCACGGGGCTCGCACTTGTACGGGCACCGATCGCAACCCAAGCGGGAAGGTCTGACAAATAGGGAAGCACAAAAGGGGACAACGATTCGGTGGCTAAGGGTAAGCCCATTTCAGTGAGCTTAATCATCACCGAGCGACTTTCTTCTAAGCCACGCGCCATGTCAAAGGAGTCATCCAAGGCGGGATCGGTGGCAAAGCCACGCCAGCCGCCCTCAGAGCGGGGCTTTTCAGGATAGACGCGAATCAACGGAAAGAGCACGTCTTTGACGCGTTCGCACACGTCGAGCAATCGACGGCCATACTCGAGCATGGCCTCGGGGTCATGCAACGAACACGGCCCCGTGATAAAGAGTCGACGCGGATCTTGGCCCGTGAGAATCTTCGCCACGGTTTGGCGTGCCTCCGCGATTTGTGCCATCAGCGCGGCACTCAACGGGAGTCGGGCTTTAAGTTGGGCGGGTGAGGGAAAGGGCAGGTCGGTCGCGTCCGACGTCACCCCCTCACGAGCTGGGTCTAAGGTGAAATCCATGTGATCAAAAAGTCATCCTTGGCGAATAGAGTGAAAATTGTAGCGCACCCAGCTTTTTTCCTGAAACATTCTGCCCGCTCCTCCGTACAATATAAGCACAACGAAATACGTTTTTTCTGCCCGTGATCGGCTCCCCGCCACGGGGATTCAATCTGTCGGAGGCACCTGTGAACGTGGTCAACGTTAACGCCAATGGGGCGTATGAAATCGTGTTAGGTAACCAAACCCTCTCCACGATTGGCGCGCGTATCAAAGAAAAGACCCGTGCAAGCCGCGTGGCGCTTTTTTCCGACAGTGAGGTCGCGCCCCTCTATTTAGAACGTGTGGCCAAAGCCATTTCCGCTGTGGGCCTCACCCCAGTGATGCTCCCCGCGATGCCCGCAGGCGAAGCCCATAAAACCCCAGAAACCCTACTCGCCCTCTTAAATGATTTAACCCAAGCGGGGCTCACCCGACACGACGTGTTGGTTGCGGTGGGGGGCGGTGTCGTCGGGGACGTGGGAGCCTTGGGAGCGGCCCTTTACTTGCGCGGGATTCGTGCGGTGCAAGTCCCAACGAGTTTATTAGCGATCGTGGACTCGTCCGTGGGCGGGAAAACGGCCGTTAATCTGCCCGCCGGCAAAAACTTGATGGGCACCTTTACGCAGCCCTTGGATGTGGTCGTTGACCCGACGCTTCTTAAAACCCTTCCTGAAGCCTATTGGGCAGACGGCTGGGCGGAACTCATCAAGTACGCCGAATTAGGGGAAAGGGAGATTCGTACGTTACTTAATGACCCCTTGGACGAAGCCCGCTTCTTAACGCTTTTGACGCGTGCGGTAGAAAAGAAGCGCGACATTGTGGAGGCCGACCCCTTGGAAAAGGGAGAACGCAAGCTCCTTAACTTTGGCCACACCGTGGGGCATGCCTTAGAGCGCCTCACCGACTATCAACTCTCGCACGGTCGTGCGGTCGCAATCGGGATGCGCTTGGTCACGAAAGCGGCAGTCAAGGCGGGCCTTTGTCCCGAAAAGCGTTTAGTCGCGCTAGAAGCGCTTCTTGCGCGTTACGGCTTAACGGATAACGTGCCCGTGACGTTAGCCGCGGTGATGGCGTGCTTCCAACAAGACAAGAAACGGACGGCGACGGGGCTCGACTTAATCGTGCCCGTGGGCGAAGACGGCTGCGAAGTGCGTCCCTATTCGTGGGCGGCCTTGGACGCCTTTTTGGCGCCCGCCTTTAATGGGAGCCCGGCGTGAAACGATCGACGTTAACGCTTCAGGCGCGCTTGAAACGAAAAGCGCGCGTTCTGGCACCGCCTTCTAAGTCCGCGGTGCATCGATGGCTTTTTGCGGGGCTTTTGACGGCCACGCCTTTTGAGCTTGTGGGCGTGACCTTGAGTCGCGACATTTTGGCGACTTTGCGCGTCTGCCAGGCCCTGGGGGCGAAACTCACCTTGACCGACGAAAAGGGGGAGACGATTCCCCTTTCCGTCTTGGCACGTCATCTGAAGGATGAGGGGGTAGAGGACGCCTCGACGGTTTTCACCCACGTCACCGTGTCGATGACGGGGGTGGGCGCCAACCCCCCTTCAGTTTCTACCCCCATCGTGCTTGACTGCGATGAGTCAGGCACCACGGCGCGGTTTCTTTTAGGGATTGCCCCTTCTCTTGGGGTGCCCGTCACCGTAACGGGGGCTCCCGGGCTCTGTGCCCGTCCCATGGGCGTGATGGTGAAACTCTTGCGCGAAGCGGGGTGCCGCGTAGAAGGTGACGACACGTTACCTTTGACGATCTCGGGTCGTTTAAAGTCAGGCGACTTTTTTCCCGATGGGAGCTTCTCGTCGCAGTTTACAAGTGGCCTCTTAATGGGCTTGGGGGTAAGAACTACCCCGTCGACGCTTTACTTAGGCGACAACGTGACGAGCCGCCCCTACGTTGATATGACGTTGGAGGTGTTGCGTCGTGTGGGCGTAACCGTAGAGGACTTGCCCGGAAACGCTATAAAAGTGCACGTTCAAGCCCCTGCGTGTCCCGTTCGGGTCACACCCGAAGGCGACTGGTCGCAGGCCGCCTTTTGGGGTGTAGCGGCCGCGTTGACCCCGGGGAGTGACCTCACGATTGCAGGGCTCTCACCCACCACCCAACAAGGGGACCAGGCGTTAGTGTCGATTCTCAAAGCCTTTGGAGCGACGGTAACCGAACACGACGACGCGATCACGATTGCGGGGGCAGCGCTAGAAAGTCGCACTCCCTTAACGGTTAATGCCAAAGGGATTCCCGATTTGGTGCCAGTGTTGTCATTATTAGGCGCTCAGGCGCCAGGCACCTCTATCTATCAAGATGTGGGTCGACTTCGCCACAAGGAAAGTGATCGCTTAGCGGGGACGATTGAGATGCTGACGAAATTAGGCGTGAAAGCCTGGGTGGACACCGAAAGGGACGCCACGGGGCGCACGCTTGAGCACCTTGTCGTGGAGGGGAAAGTGTCGACTCCTTTCCCCGAAGCGACGATTGCGGCGTTGAACGATCATCGTTTCGTGATGAGTGCAGCCGTGGCGGCCCTGGTGGCCGACGGCCCCATTACTGTGACGGACCCTGATGCTGTCACGAAGTCCTACCCTGATTTCTTTACGGTTTTTTCTAACCTAACGACCCCTGTCAGTTTTACAAACGAGGAGCCCAGTTAATGTCCCGATTTGGTCAGACTTTATCTTTAACCATCTTGGGGGCGAGTCACGCCCCTGAGGTGGGCTTTGTGCTGGAAGGCTTTCCTGCGGGCGTCTCAATTGATGACGTAACGATCGCCTCCCTTTTAGGGCGCCGTCGACCTGGGAAAAAAGGGACCACCCAACGCCAAGAAACTGATGCGTTTGAATGGGTGTCGGGCGTCAAGGATGGCATGACGACGGGGGAGGTTATTGAAGCGCGTTTCCCCACCAAGGATGCGCGCTCGAAAGACTACGCGTCGATCGCACGCATTCCGCGACCCGGGCACGCCGATTGGCCCGCTTGGGTTAAAGATGGGAACCATTATGACCCCCGTGGGGGCGGGCGCTTTTCCGCGCGCCTCACGGCCCCCGTCACCTTAGCGGGCGCCTTAGCGTTGGGGGTGTTAAAGGGCTTAGGGATTTCGGTTTTCTCTCATATCGCTTCGATTGGTAATGCCCAAGACGACCGTCGTTTCAACCCCTTGGGCGAAGACAAGGACACGATTGCGGCGCTCGCTTTACGCTACCCGCAAGCGTTGACGGACGAGGCCGCTACGCGCCTCATGAGTGAAGTGGAAACCGCACGCCAGAGCGCAAACAGCGTCGGGGGCACGATTGAAGTCATGGTCATGGGGCTGCCCCCAGGCTTAGGGGATCATTTATTCGATGGGCTCGATGGGGCTTTGGCGGCAAGCGCCTTTGGGGTGCCCGGGGTCCGTGGGTTTGAGTTGGGGGCGGGGTTTTCTACTGCCTCGGCGTTGGGGTCCGAGAATAACGATGCCTATACGCTTGTGGACGGTAACCTCACCACGACCACCAATCACGCTGGTGGCATTTTGGGCGGTATGACGACGGGGATGCCCGTTTACTATCGTGTCGCCCTGAAACCGACACCGAGCCTTGGTCAACCCCAACAAAGTGTGGACTTGATCGCAGAAGCACCCGCCCCCTTAACCGTGACGGGTCGTCACGATCCGTGCATTGTGCTGCGAGCCGCCCCCATCTTTGAGGCGGTAACGGCCTTAACGATTCTGGATGCGATGTTGACAGATAACGCGGACCTCGCCTATTGGAAAGCGCGCACTCAAGCGGGGAACGCTTTGAAATCGATTAAAGCGCGACACGACGCCGCTTCCCAGGAGCCCACCCGATGACGACGCCCGCCTTTGGTCTCTTAGGACAAAACATTGCTTATAGCCGTTCACCCCAATTGCACGCACTCTTTGGGAATTCCCACTATGCGCGCTTTGACGTGAACGCCTCCGACATGGAAGCGCTCTTGGCGTCCACTGCCTGGCGGGGGCTCAACGTCACGATTCCCTATAAGACGAAAGCCTTTTCGATGTGCGATGAGGTAAGCGACGCGGCTAAGCGTACGCAAAGCGTTAATACCCTTTATCGCTTGCCCGATGGGCGCCTCTTTGGTGACAACACCGATTGGGTGGGGTTTGAAACGCTTTTAAACCGCTTTGAGTCGAAGCTCACGGTGGAAGAGTCCCTTTCTCGCAACGCCTTGGTCTTAGGGACCGGAGGCGCAGCCCGCACGGCGAAAGCCGTGTTGGAGAGCCATGGCTATGTGGTGGTTTTAGTCTCTCGCCGTGGCCCCTTTACGTACGACGACCTCCCCAAGGCGCGTGCCACGACATTAATTGTTAATGCCACCCCCGTGGGGACGCTCCCCGCGTTGGATGAGACGCCCGTGGCGAAAGAAACGCTCTCGAGCCTTCCTCGACTCTTGGGCGTGATTGATCTCATTTATGCCCCCAAAAAGACCCGCCTTTTGCTCGATGCGGAAAGCCTGGGACTTCAGGCGATTAATGGCCTCGGGATGCTGGTGGGGCAAGGCTTAGCGGCGCACACCGCTTGGGGCTTGCCGACGCCAATTGGTGGGCTTGAAGCCGTGGAAGCGCAACTCCAAAACCAAAGCCAACACGTCGCCATTGTGGGGATGCCAGGCTCGGGCAAAACCACCCTGGGTCGCGCCTTAGCGGAAACGCTCAATCGCCCCTTTGTGGACACGGATGAGGAAATTACGGCCAAAACCGGAAAGACCCCCGCCGACTGGATTCGGGAGCGCGGAGAAGCGCACTTTCGTGAGGTGGAATCCCAAATTCTCTGCGATGTATTAGGACGTGTGAGCCCGTCGGTTGTGGCTACCGGGGGAGGCGTTGTGACGGTACCTAAAAATCTCGACTACCTCAAAGGGACCAGTTACGTTTACTATTTAACCTGTGCACTCGAAGCGTTAGCGCTGGGCGATCGCCCATTGAGCCAGCGCGCAGGCGTTGAGGCGCTCTTTCGTGTGCGCGAACCCTACTATTTAGCGGCAGCCGACGAGGTGCTAGCGGGCGACGAAACCCATCGGGTTTTAGAAGCCATGCTCCCGTCTGCGCGACGCTTTCAATTCCCCCACCCATGAGGAGAGTCTGGTGACGAAACGATCCACTGTGCCGACGATCGTATTGATCAATGGTCCCAATATGAACATGTTGGGGATTCGTGAGCCAGAGCGCTACGGGTCGGTAACGCTCTCGCAGCTCGAAAACCACTTGATTCATGTGGCCCACGAGTTGGGACTGCATTTAGAAACCTTTCAGAGTAATTCGGAGGCCGCCATCATTGAAAAGATCCACGATGCGTACTTCGGGCGAAAGGCGGGGATTTTGATTAATGCCGCTGCCTACACCCATACGAGTGTGGCGATTGGCGATGCCTTAAAAGCCGTAAATTTGCCGTGTGTGGAAATTCATATGACCAACACCGAAGAGCGTGAAATTTACCGTCATGTGAGTTTTGTCCGTGAAGCGGCCGATGCCGTCTTCCAAGGGGAGGGCGTGCAAAGCTATGAAAAGGGCTTACAGTATTTGGCTAACTATTTAGAAGCCTCGGGCGCTGCCATCCCACGGGGGTACGCCTCGTGATGGACGTAACGGTTTTAGAAGCCCTTCAAACCCAAAAAGCCTGGGCGCTTTACCAACGCCCCGAAGACTCCACCCCGACGCTCTTGGTGGCCAACCGTTTGGTGCGTTTAACGCGCGCAGAGCTCACCGACTTTTCCTCGGCGGGCTTCGTCGCGTTTCCGTTCGAGCGCGACGAAAGCGGCTTTTGGTTAACGGACGTCGAGCAAACCCAAGACCCGCAGGCGATTGACGCCTTTTTCGCTTCAGAGCGTGAGGCCCTGGCGCATTTGGAGGAGCTCGCTGACGCGTCCCCGCTAGACGAGCGTACGCGCTATCACGACGCTTTTTCCGTCGTGCATGAGGCGCTCGTGGCTGGGAAACTTAAAAAAGCCGTCTTAGCCCGACAGCGCCACGTGGCGATGCCGCAAGGCTTAAGCCTTATGAAGAGCTTCACGGCAGCGAAAGCCCAGTATCCGGATGCGGCCGTTTTGCTCTTTTTTGTGCCGGGCGCGTGCTTGTGGCTCACAGCCACGCCTGAAATTCTCTTTAGCGCGTCGCCTAATCTAGCCCCGAGCACTGCCTCTGCCGCGTGGCTTGGCACCACCGTGGCGTTAGCGGGTACGGTCCCCATGGCTGCGGGAGCAAAACTCACCGATCCCTTACCAGCGGTGTCCACGTGGAGCGAGAAAAACCGAGAAGAACAAGCCTTGGTCGCGCGTATGCTCGAAGCGACCCTCAAAGGGCTAAACCTCACTCCGACGATGGGGCCGGTCAACACCGTGAGAGCTGGGCGCTTATACCATTTAAAATCGATTGCCACCTTTGGCCTGGCGGCAGAAGACTTCTCTCGCGTGATTGAAGCGCTCCATCCGACGCCTGCCGTGTGCGGTACCCCGCGCGAGGTGGCGGCCCACTTGATTGCCGAAGCGGAAGAAACCCCGCGTGGGCTCTATTCCGGCTTTGTGGGTCCTGTGGGACCTGATGGTGTGAGCCTTTACGTTAATTTGCGCACGGCCTCTTTCTCTCGCGCTACGGTCACCCTGTGGGCGGGGGGCGGTTTGTTAGCCGCGTCAGACGAAGAAACCGAATGGTTAGAGACCTGTGCCAAAACCCAAACGATTGAACGAATTTTAGTGACGACTCCCTAAATGTATTCCAATAAAGAAAGCGTACAAATTCTGGCGAAACTTCTTGTGGCCCATGGCGTCACCGATGCGGTGTTGTGCCCGGGGAGCCGCAACATTCCGATTGTGAAAACGTTAGCCGCGATGGATGCCATCACCACGTGGCCCGTGACCGATGAGCGTAGTGCCGCCTTTTTCGCCTTAGGGCTTATGCAAAAGACGGGGCGCCCGGCGGTGGTGTGCTGCACCTCGGGGACGGCGTTGTTGAACTTTCACCCCGCGGTCGCGGAAGCCTTCTATCAAGAGCTCCCCTTAGTGGTGATTTCAGGGGATCGCCCCGCCGCGTGGATTGGCCAGACGGACGGGCAAACGGTGCCGCAACCCCATGTCTTTGGGGAATTAGTCAAGAAAAGCGTTAACGTCCCTGAGATTCACTCGGACGAAGACCGTTGGTTCGCCAACCGTTTAATTAATGATGCATTGCTTTCGGCCACCCACGATCGTTTGGGCCCCGTGCATATCAATATGCCCTTTAGCGAGCCCTTCTTTGCGTGCGATGTGACAACGTTGCCGGAGACCCGCGTCATTCGTCGTGTTGAGCACCTCACTGACGACCCGGCGCTCGTTGAGACGCTCAAAAACGCCACCCGTATTCTGGGGGTCGTGGGGCAATGTAAACATCAAGCGGATCATGACGCGTCTCAATACAACGCACTCGACCAACAGGTTCCTTGGGTTGGTGAAATTTTGGCTAACGGCCAGGCCCCTGGCGCCGTTTTAACCCATGCCGATCAGTTGCTGGCCAATAAAACGCCGCTTCCCGAAGCCCCGCAGGTGGTGATTAGCCACGGTGGGCATTTGGTGAGTAAGCGTATTAAGCAGTATTTGCGCCAGTTCTCAGACGTGACGCACCTTCACATTTCGCCCGATGGCAAGGTGATTGACACCTTTAAAAACGTCACGCACATTGTGCGCGGTAACGAAGAGACCGTGTGGGCGGAATTAAATCGCCTTTTGGAAGCGTCCCCGGATTCGGTCGCCAACGCCCGTTGTGAGTACGCCCAAGCGTGGAAAACCGCAAACGAGAAAGCCCGTCCTCGCTTTACGGGCTTTTCGGGCCCTGCTGCGATTGACCGTTTAACCCGACGTCTTCCCGCCAATGCCGTTTTGCATTTAGCCAATAGTTCGGCGGTGCGTTACGCAGCTGTCGGGGACTTACACCCGTCTGTCCCCGTGCTCTGCAACCGTGGGACAAGTGGGATTGAGGGCTCCATGTCCACGGCCGTGGGTTACGCCGCAGCGGACCCCCAACACCAACATGTGCTGGTGATTGGGGACTTGAGTTTCTTCTACGACATGAATGCCCTTTGGAATGTGAACCTTCCGAAGAATTTGCGCATTGTGCTCTTGAACAACAGTGGGGGCGCCATCTTCCATGGGCTCCCTGGCTTAGCGCTGGGCCAAGACGGTCACCGATTCGTGTCCGCCGAGCACAAAACCGACGCCCAAGCCTGGGTTGAGAACTGCGGCTTTACGTATCAGGCGGTTCGTACGGAGGGCGAATGGATGGCTGTGAGCGAGCACCTCTTTGACGACACCAACGCTCCCCTTTGCGTCGAAATCTTCACGGATAAGGACGAGGACGTAAAGGCTTATAAGGAGGCGCTTTAATGGCTCCGGTCACGATTAACGTTCATCCGTATTTGCTGGAATTTAAAGAGCCCGCCGGAACGAGCCGTGGGGTCTACCGCACGCGCCCAGTTTGGTATGTGTCGGTTACCGATAGCGACGGTCGCACGGGTTGGGGGGAGTGCGCCCCGTTACCCGACCTAAGTGCGGAGCGGGGCCCTGACTTTGAGGACCGTTTAAAGAAAAAAATCGACCTCGCTCGGAGGGGCATCGCCCCCGAGAGCCATCACTTTGATGATTTCTCCTCGCTTCGTTTCGCCTTGGAGTGCGCCTACCGCGACCTGCAGAGTCAAAAGGGCGTCTTGTGGGATTCGCCCTTTGCCAGAGGCGACGTGGGCCTGGTCACAAATGGCCTCATTTGGATGGGGGACCGTGACACGATGGCGGAACGCATTGACGCCAAGCTTGACGCCGGGTTTTCGTGCCTGAAACTCAAAATCGGGGCGATTGACTTTGAAGACGAGTTGGCGCTCTTAAAGCTCATCCGCGATCGCTATAGCCCTGAGACCCTCACGGTGCGAGTGGACGCCAATGGCGCGTTTGGGCTAGAAGACGTTCACGAGAAACTCGATCGACTTGCTCAATTTCAACTCCATTCCATTGAGCAACCCATTCGTGCGGGTCAGTTAGAGGCCATGGGGGCCCTTTGTAAAACAACCCCCATTCCCATCGCCTTGGATGAAGAGTTAATTGGGATTAAAACGGATGCCGAGCGCAAAGACGTGATCGACGCCATTCGTCCGCAGTTTGTGATCCTAAAGCCCAGCCTTCATGGGGGCTTTTCGGGGAGCGCCGCCTGGATTCGTGAGGCCCAACGCGTGGGCGCAGACTACTGGGTCACGTCCGCTCTAGAAAGTAACCTCGGGTTAGCAGCCATTTCGCAGTGGTGCGCGACGCTTGATACCGTCACCGAGCGAAATCTCCCCCAAGGCTTAGGGACCGGTGCGCTCTTTAGGAATAACGTCGACTCGCCGTTGGTTATGCGTGGGGAGCGTTTATGGTGGGCCCCAGAATCTTGGACGGGGTTCGCTATTCAAAACTATGCAAAAATGTCAACCCTTTCCTAGATAAAGGGAGTAAAACGGTTCTCAGTCAGGCGTTGACACGGGGCGAAAGTAGGGGAGAAATCAAGACTTTTCAACGTGTTGTCAAAAGCGCAACATACATGATGTTACCCTTTTGCCACGGCGGTGATTTTTTGGTATGCTACTCGCCTGTAAGGGTTTTCACGGACTAACCGTTGAACCCGTCTTGGACACTCTTTTTGAGCATTATTCATGGTCACTTCTTTCCGAAAGTCCTCTTGGCGTTTCGCGCTTAGCGCTTTGCTTGCCCTGGTTGTGGCAGGCTCGTGCGCACACGCGACTACGACGCCCAAAGCGGACGAGTTGGAAACGGTCCCTGAGCAACGCGTAGACGTTGTCGTTGTGGGCGCTGGCGTGGCCGGGTTAAGCGCAGCCGTTTCCGCTGCTGAGCATGGCGCCTCCGTCATGGTCATTGAAAAGATGCCCTACGTCGGTGGGAACTCCATCCAGTCGGCGGGCTACATGCTCGCCTATCCCACGGACATGACCGAACACGCCGAGCACGCAAGCCGTGTCGTGAAAGACATGGTGGCCCAGAAGGGGAGTCGTGAAATGCTCGGCATCATGATGAATGATTCCAGTGCCGCGGTGCGTTGGTTACGTAGCCAAGGCGCTGACCTGGTGCGAGACTGGGCGGAGCATCCGTTTCGCGTAAGCCCAGCGAGCTCTGTCATGGTCGGGGAAGAAGTCGTCAAAACGCTCCTTCACACCGCAGAGCGCTTCCACTTACCCATTCAAACGCAGTCTCGCGTCACCGAACTCTTAAAGGATGACGAGGGCGTCGTTTATGGCGTCTCCGTCATCAACGGTCAAGGTCGCCGCTATACGGTGAAAGCTTCGAGCGTGGTGTTAGCCACCGGGGGCTTTTCGGCTGCGGACCGCTTAACCTGTTCGGTGAATCCGAGCTACCGCCACATGGCGACCACGAATTTACCCAGTACCTTAGGGGACGGGATGCGTTTGGCCGAGCCCTTTAATGCGGCGCTCGTCAACATGCGTCACATCTACGTGCATGCAACGACGTTGCCTTTAAGTAACCTGGTGATCCCGAAGCAAGCCCGCGAAGAGGGTGCCATTCTCTTGAGCCGAGACGGGGAGCGATTCTGCAACGAACTCGCCACCCAAACGTGGCGTCCCATTTTGGAAAAGTCCCAGGGCCAAGCCTGGCTCGTGATGGATCAGACCACGGTTGATAAGCTCCCGATCCTGAAGACCTATGCTCGCTACGGGTACTTCTATCGTGCTAACGATGAAGACGAATTAGCGCGCTACATGCACGCTAAGCGTGACGTGGTGGAAAAGAGCCTCCGACGCTACCGCATGCTTGCCGCCGTCGGGGAAGATCGTGATTTCCATCGTCCTACGATGCGAAGCCACTTCAAGCAGTTCCCGTTATATGTCGTGAAGGTGCAGCCGGCGCTCCACTACACGCCGGGGGGCTTAAAGATTTCGCCCGATGGCGAAGTGGTTAACTTCCAAGGCAAACCCATCCAAGGGCTTTATGCTGCGGGCGAAACCACGGGTGGCGTCTTTGGTCGCACTCGCCCAGAAGGCGCCGGTCTCACGGATGCCGTGGTCTTTGGTCGGCGCGCCGGTGAAGCGGCCGCCGCTTACTCGGTTCGCTACCAAGTCGAAAAGCCCGATAACCGCAAACGCACCACGCTCTTAGAGCGTACCCAAGGGAAGATTCCGTTACTGCCCCTCTTAAAGGGCAAGAACCCCAACTGGAACTAAGCCCAATCCAAAGCGCCTCTGTCACGTTGACGGAGGCGTTTTGCTTTAGTGCTCGAACGCCTAAAGCCTGTCCTCTTCTCTTTCTCTCTTCTTTCCCTCGTTCAAGGGACTCCGCCTCTCTCAAGACTTTGTTCTGGCTTCATTCGTCTCAAAAGCGTCAGTCGCAAAAAGAAACGCCCACGGAAAACCGCGGGCGCTCCTAAGCAACATCCAATTTTTAGGAGAGAGGCAAGCACTCGTCTAACCCCGCCCAGTCGCGCAATTGGGAAGCAAACAGGGCTACAAAATGACACATTCAAAGGATGAATGAGACTTCTGATAGGGTTCATTCTACACCTCTTTCTGAGGGTGTGCGCGCGCCCCCGCGTCATGCAGACCGCTCTACCGCAAACGATCGTGAGCCAGAGGGCCCTCTAAAGGGCTCAATGAATGCCTAAAAACGACCGCTCAAAAACGTTCACTCAAAAGAAAAGGCGCTAGTCCGTCTTTCGAGGAACAAGCGCCTTCAAGCGTTCGTCAGGCTTAGCGTTCTTTCGTGCTTAGTGGCGTTTCTCTTCGCCAATTAAGTGCAAGGAATCTTCCTTGGCCTGATTGGCGTAGTGTTTCATGATCACTAACGCCATCGAGCCCATCACAAAGACCCCAAAGAGAAGCATCGTCGTCGGCGCACTTAAGTTCATTTTGATGAGTAAGGCATAGAGCCCCAGCATCACTAAAATCGACAAGTTTTCATTGAAGTTTTGTACCGCAATGGAGCGCCCGGCACTCATCAAGACGTGACCACGGTGCTGTAAGAGGGCATTCATGGGGACCACGAAAAAGCCCGCGCAAATGCCCACCAAAATCATGATGAAGGACGCGGCCATCACGGCCCAGCTCATCTCAAAGCCAAAAAGTTCAATACCGCCTGCGGGCATCAAATCACGATGGAAAAAGGACGTAATCGTTACCAAAATCCCCATCGCAATGCCCATGGGCAGGGCGTTTAAGGATTTCTTCAAGGGAATAAAGACGGCGGCTAACACAGCGCCCACCGCAATCCCGAGACTCACCACGGCTTGCATGATGCTCGCCTGCGACAAGTCAAAGCCTAAGGCATGATCGCACCACTTCAGTACGAGGAACTGTAAGACGGCGCCCGCGCCCCAAAAGAGCGTGGTCACGGCTAACGAAATCTGCCCCAAGGGGTCCGACCACAGGAGTTTGCAACTCTTTCCAAAGTCACGAATCGTAGGCAGAAACGTAAAGTGCTGCTTGGGGTAACGTGCCCCCGTATCGGGGATGGCTAAATTCACAAAGGACGCTGCCACGTACACAAAGGTGATCACAAAGATGGCACTTTGCGCAAAGGTCGTGAGCCCCAGGGTAGAGAGCCCCAAATCATGAATCACGGCGTGCGCGACTTCGGGCTTAATTAAGACGCCCCCTAAGACCACGCCCAAAATGATGGAGGCAACCGTTAAGCCTTCCATCCAACCGTTGGCAATGACGAGTTGTTTGGGCGGCAAAAGTTCGGTGAGAATCCCGTACTTCGCGGGCGAATAGGCAGCGGCCCCAATCCCCACCACGGCGTAAGCGAGTAACGGGTGCGTGCCAAAGAGCATTAATAAACACCCCACCGCTTTCAAGCAGTTGGTGATAAACATCACGCGCCCTTTGGGCATCGCGTCGGCAAAGAGTCCCACCCAGGCAGCGAGCGATACATAGCTCACCACAAAGAAGAGTTTCAGTAAGGGCGTCATCCAATCCGGGGCGCCGATCCCGACAAGTAAGGCAATCGCCGCAATTAAGAGGGCGTTATCGGCCAAACTTGATAAAAATTGGGCTGCCAAAATGGTGTAGAACCCAGGTTTCATAAGGAGTATCCGGATAGAAAAAATAGCGCCGACAGGGGAGCAATCCACGAAGGGGGTCTTAGGATTTCCGTCTTCTTGTCGGCAGGGTCTCATGGATAGTATCACGAACCCCCTTTTTTGAGGGCTTGGGGCAGGGCCGAAAGCCTATCGTTTGAGAGGAAAATGCTACAAAACACAACGAATGGGGGAGAGGGGGCTTTTTCGGGCGTACAATAAACTACCTTTACCACTTTAGAGAAAGCCCTATCCCAAAAGGGAAAGGGGGACTCCTCTAAAAGCTTCTTTTAACGCTAATCCCAAGGATTTTTGCCCGTGCCACGTCCCATTTACGCTGAAATCGACGCCCAAGCCTTAACGCATAACTTAAAGCGCGTGCGAGCGTTGGCGGGGAATCGTGAGGTTTGGGCGGTGGTCAAAGCCAATGCCTACGGGCATGGGTTAGATAACGCCGTCAAAGCCTTTGAAGGGGCAGAGGGGTTAGCCACCATCGACCTGGACGACGCTGCGCGCGCCCGCTCTTACGGGTGGACCAAGCGCATTTTGCTCTTAGAAGGTTTCTTTGATGCCGCGGACTTAGAGCCCTTGGCGCAATTAAACGTTGAGACGATCATTCATAGCGATTGGCAGATTGCCATTCTCAAAGCCTCGGGCGTGAGCCCCGTGGGCGTGCACATTAAAGTCAACACGGGGATGAACCGTTTGGGCTTTGCCCCAGACGATGTGAATCGCGTTAAGGCAGAACTCGCCGCGATCCCGGGGGTCACTATTCTCAGCATCGTCACGCACTTTGCCAATGCCGAGCCCAGCTACTTAGCGGAAAAGCCCACGTCGGTCTCGAAACAATTAACGCGTTTGAGTCCCGCGATGGATGGCACGGTACCCGGGTGCATGGCCAATTCCGCCGCCATTCTCTGGCGCCCTGAAGTGGAAGGCACGAGTGTGCGCGCTGGGGTGGCGCTCTATGGGGTGAGCCCCGACCATCATGTCACGAGTGAAGAGCTGGGGATCATCCCCGCGATGACCTTGGCGGCGCGCATCATTGCGGTGCAAAACGTGGCGGAGGGCGAAACCGTGGGCTATGGCGCTCGCTGGACCGCGAAACGTCCCTCGCGTATTGCGGTGGTGGCCTGTGGCTACGCGGATGGGTATCCGCGCACCATGCCCGATGGAGCCCCCACCTGGGTCAATGGCAAAATCGCGCCGTTAGTCGGGGCCGTCTCCATGGACATGCTCGAGATTGACATCACGGACATCCCTGACGCCGACGTGGGCTCTTTAGTCGAACTCTGGGGCAAAAATCTGCCCGTCAATCGCGTGGCCCAAGCCTGTGGGACGATTGGCTATGAACTCATTTGTGCCCTGGCCTTGCGCGTCCCCTTAACGCTGAAAGCGTAAAAACCTTTTCTTTCCCTCTTTTCTCCTAGTCAAAAGGAAGCCCTATGGCGCAAAAGAAAGCCCGCGTGGAATTTGTCTGTACCGAGTGCGGTGGCACCACCTTAAAGTGGCAGGGTCAATGCCCGCACTGTAAGAGCTGGAATACCATGCAGGAATTTAAGGTCCAGCAGGGAAGCGCCGCGCGCTATGGGGGTCAAAAAGGCTTTGTGGATACCACGGGGAGCCTTCAGGATTTAACGGATGTCGCCATTGAAGAGGTGCCCCGCACCCAAGTGGGCATTCAGGAGTTTGACCGCGTCATGGGGGGCGGGCTCGTCAAAGGGTGTGTCGCCTTAATTGGCGGGGACCCGGGGATTGGGAAGTCCACGTTACTGCTCCAAG
Organism: Sutterella sp.; assembly: GCA_020025955.1. Classification (GTDB taxonomy): domain Bacteria; phylum Pseudomonadota; class Gammaproteobacteria; order Burkholderiales; family Burkholderiaceae_F; genus Sutterella. Next base: position 10,313 of record JAHHRF010000023.1, on the reverse strand, counting down.
TCATGGCGCGCTTAGTCTATGCGGGTCGTAAAGCCCTTTATGTCTCGGGGGAAGAAAGTCCCTCGCAGATTGCGGTGCGCGCGAAACGCCTTCAGCTCGAACCCAAAGGGCTCATGCTGATGAGCGAAATCGAATTGGAGCGCATCGAAGCAGTGCTCGCTGAGAAAAAGCCCGAATTCGTGGTGATCGACTCCATTCAAACGATTTTCTCAGGAGCCTTGGATTCGGCCCCGGGGTCGGTAAGTCAAGTCCGCGAGTGTGCCGCACGCTTAACGCGTGTCGCCAAAGCCCAAGGCACGACCTTAATCTTTGTGGGGCACGTCACCAAGGAAGGGAATTTAGCGGGGCCCCGCGTGTTAGAGCACATTGTCGATACGGTGCTCTACTTCGAAGGGGATCAGCATTCCAACTTCCGACTCGTGCGCGCCTTTAAGAATCGCTTTGGGGCCGTCAACGAATTAGGGGTCTTTGCCATGACGGACCATGGGCTCGTCGGGGTGAATAACCCGAGCGCCATCTTCTTGTCGGAATACAAAGCCAATGTCCCAGGAAGTGCCGTCTTGGTCACCCAAGAGGGGACGCGCCCCTTATTGGTGGAAATCCAAGCGCTCGTTGACGAAACCCATTTGCCCAGTCCCCGACGCTTAGCCGTGGGGTTAGATGCCCAACGTTTAGCGATGTTGTTAGCGGTGTTGCATCGCCACGCCGGGATTGGGGTTTTTGATCAGGACGTTTTTGTGAACGCCGTCGGTGGCGTCAAAATCACAGAAACGGCCGTGGATTTGGCCCTGTTAGCCGCAGTCTATTCGAGCCTTAGTAATCGTGCTATTGCACGCGGAACGGTCTTATTTGGCGAAGTCGGCTTAGCGGGTGAAATTCGTCCGAGTCCCCGTGGGCAAGAGCGACTTCGCGAAGCCGCAAAGCTCGGGTTTTCTCGCGCCATCATCCCCAAAGCTAACGCCCCCAAGGCCCCGATTGAGGGCTTAGAAGTCATTGGCGTGGACCGTTTGTCGGATGCTTTAGAGCTCGCACTCGCGTAAACCCGCCATAAATTGTAAATATCAATGTTAGAATAAGCCGTATTGTCGAGGACAGTATTCACGGAGATTGCTGAGTTGGCCTCGACCCAATTTTTCAAGGATTTAATCATGACAACGTTTACCAAGTTGCTCCCCTCTGACGCTCGTCCCGCTACGCCGGTACTTGAGCGCGCCAACGTGTTCACACTGACCTCAGCTGAACGCGCCGAATGGGGTGATACGTTTGAAACGCCCGAAGGCACCTTCACGGTCGCCGTCGAAGAGCGTCGTCCCTTGGACGTTAACGATGTGTTCGTTGACGACACGGGCGCTTTCTGGGTGGTTCGTCCCGCTGTAGAAAAGGTTTTACATGTGACGGGCGACTTACAGACCATGCGTGAAGCCGTGGCTGCGTTTGTGACGCGCAACATCCCGGTGGCCGCTGCCCCGGAAGGCTTCGGTGTGCTCCCCAACGAAAACATTGCTCGCATGCTCAACATGATCGGCTTGACGGTCGAAGAAGTGGAAGAGCCCTTTGAACCGCTCGAATTCATCGTGCGTGAAGGCGGCTGCGGTGGCAGCTGTGGTGGCTGCGGCGGCGGTTGTGGCGGTCACGATCATGGGCATGATCACGGCGGCTGCGGCTGCGGCTGTGGTGGGCACGACCATGGGCACGATCACGGTGGCTGCGGCTGCGGTGGTCACGACCACGAAGAAGGCGGCTGCGGCTGCGGCGGCGGTCAGAAGAAGGTTGGCGAAATGGGCTGCTGCTCCGGCACCCAGCACGACTGCTGTGCCGATGGCGCTGCTGAAAAGATGGCTGCCCGTGAAGGCGGTTGTGGTTGCGGTAGCCACGGTCATGGTCATGGTCACGGTGAAGGCTGCGGTTGCGGCGGTCACGACCATGCGGAAGGTGGCTGCGGTTGTGGCGGTCACGATCACGAAGAAGGCGGTTGCGGTTGCGGCTGCGGCGGTCACGACCACGAAGAAGGCGGCTGCGGTTGCGGTGGCGAAGGCCACGAAGAAGGCGGTTGCTGTGGCGGTGGCCAGGGCAAGGGTAAAGGCAAGGGCAAAGGCAAAGGCCTTGGCAAGGGCAAGGGTCGCGGTGAAGGCGGCTGTTGCGGCGGTGGCGAAGGCCACGGCGAAGGCGGCTGCGGTTGCGGCGGCCACTAAGCCCTTAGCATTTAGCTAAAAGTACACAAAGGCATTCTTCTCTTCGGAGAAGGGTGCCTTTTCCTTTAGGGCAAAACAAAAAGAGGTTGTCTCCTCGATGGAAACAACCTCTTTGAATTTTGTGGTGCGGGAGATCGGACTCGAACCGACACGCCTTTTACGGCGTCAGGACCTAAACCTGGTGCGTCTACCAATTTCGCCACCCCCGCACGGACAAACCATTGTACTGATTTTAGGGCGTTTGAAAAGGTGCGCAGTCGCTTTTATTGGGCGGTTGCGCGATAGAGCGCTAAACGTCGACGGTTGTATTCCCCCCAGAGGAGGGCGCCTTTTAAGAATTCACGCTGAAGGGCTTCGACCTGAGGAAGGGTTTGAGTTTCGGTGCGCTTTGCTTCCGCCTTCATGGCGGGGGTCCCATAGGTTTTCATCCACGCACGCATATTGGCCGACAGCGCATTAAAGCGCTCAAAGGCTTTTTTGCCCGCTTCACGCTCATAGCGATTGACGGTTTTCTTATTACGCAAATCCTTTTCCGTGATGCGCATCGGTAAGCACGGCGTCTGACGGAAGTAGGGCTGTAAGTCGGCCGACGCACACACCGCACTCATGTCGCGAGCGATGTCTTTAACCTTGGCTTGATACTGTTCTTCAATCGAGGGGGTGGCGGGCTGAGTGATCGTGCGCTCTTGTGGTTGCAGTGCAGGATTGGGCGGGAGCACTTGGCAACCCGTCACGAGGGTGGCGACGACCGAGACCAGGGCGGCCAGTTGACAGAATTTGCGTGTCATAGAAAGGAGCCTAACGAAAGGGAGGTCTGCATAGAGCAGCGAAACGTTCCCTTCATTTTAAGGAAAAACGCGCCCAAGGAAAGACCTCAGTGCTGTCCAACCCGATGAAAAGAGACGACGACTAGGGTGTGGGTTGGCCCTGACGTAATGCCCTTATATACGGTATAATCTCATCCTTATGCAGGTTCAAACCTGCCCGCTCTCCCTTTCACTTTAGGGGGATGAGCGAAAACGCTTGTGAGACGATGAGTCAACCAAGCCCGAATTCCGTGATTCAGACGGATTGCCTCATTTAGGGTCTACCGGACGCTAAGGCAGTCGCTGTGAGTCGATTATCCCTGCCCGAGTCGTGCAAATCTGCATGCTCGGTTTTCATGAAGATTAAAAACATGACCGAACAAAACAACGTCAACGCCGAACAGGCCGCCGAAGTCAATCCTTTGGAACGTTCCCTTGAGCTCGTGGTGAGCTACGCTGACGCCGAAGTCCTCGTTCAGAAGGCCCTTCGCCGCTATGCCAAGGACGCCAAGATCCCGGGTTTCCGTAAGGGTCACGTTCCGGCCGACCAGGTTCGCCGTATGTACGGTCCCCAGGCTTTCGACGAAGCCGTTAACGAATTGATTGGCCAGGCTTGGATGAAGGCTGCTGACGAAAGCAAGCTCGCCATCGCCGGTATGCCCAAGATTGATGCGGTTCCTGTCGAAGACGACAAGGAAAACATGCACTTCAAGGCTGTCTTTGAAATCCTTCCTGACGTTGAAATCCCTGATTTCTCCGCCATCGAACTCAAGCGCTATGTCTGCCCCGTGACCGACGCTGAAGTGGAACAGACCGTTAAGGTTATGCTCCGCCAGCGCGCCACCTACAGCCCGGTTGAACGTGCTGCTAAGGCTGACGACCGCGTTAAGGTTAACTTCAAGGGCACGAAGGACGGCGAAGCCTTCCAGGGTGGTTCCGCTGAAGGTTACACGTTCGATTTGGGTCAGGGCCGTATGCTCCCCGAATTCGAAGCTGCTGTTGAAGGCATGAACGTTGGCGAGAAGAAGACCTTCCCGTTGACCTTCCCGGCTGACTACGGCATCAAGGAACTCGAAGGCCAGCCCGTCGAATTCGAAGTCGAACTCGTTGAAGTCTCCGAACCGCAGTACCCCGCCCTTGACGACGAATTCGCCAAGAGCCTCGGCGTTGAAGCCGGTGTGGACGCCATGCGTGCCGAAATCCGTGCCAACCTCGAACGCGAAGTGAAGGCCCGTCTCGAAACGAAGACCAAGGCTGAAGCCATGGAAGCCGCTGACAAGGCTTGCCAGTTCGCCGTTCCCCAGGTTCTCGTTCGCAACGAAGCTGAAGTTCTCGCCCAGCAGATGGTGCGTGACCTCACGGCTCGTGGCCTCGACATGAAGAACATGCCGAAGTTGCCCGCTGAAACCTTCATGGAACAGGCTAACCGCCGCGTTCGTTTAGGTCTCTTCGTGGACGCCTTGATCGCTAAGGAAAACATCGCCGGTACCGACGAACAGGTTCGCGCTATGGCTGAAGACATCGCCGCTAGCTACGAAAAGCCTGAAGAAGTGATCGAATACATCATGCAGGATCAGGACCGTCTCCAGACGCTTCGTGGTCAGGCCACGGAAACCAACGTTTCCAGCTGGATCCTCGAACACGCCAAGACGGTTGAAGAACAGCTCGACTTCAACAAGCTCATGACCGGCCAGATCTAAGGTCGTCACTGAGAAAGAGGGAAGGTGACCCTTTCCCTCCTTCTCTGAGCCGAAGCGTGAGAGGATAGCGCTAAAGACCCCGCGTCTTTGAGTGCGTTTTCTCACGAATCGAGACAAGAAGGAGATCGGCTTCGTTCTGAAGATCGGTCTCCTTTTTTCCATTTCTTCTCGGGTATCGAACCTACGTTCCCTTGCCATGGTTGCGAGGGTCTTGAGTGGGGGCGGTTATATCCCTTACTCAATACGGAGAAAGCGTGCCTTCAAAAGGGGCTTTCTCCCCACAATGGAACAGTTTTTATTATGAGTCTCATTCCTTACGTTATTGAAGACACCGGCCGCGGCGAACGTAGCTACGACCTTTATTCCCGACTTTTACGTGACCGCATCGTCTTTTTAACGGGCGAAGTCAATGACCAGAGCGCGAGCTCCGTCATCGGTCAGTTGTTGTTCTTGGAAAGCGAAAACCCCGACAAGGACATCTACCTCTACATCAACAGCCCGGGCGGCTCGGTGACGGCCGGTATGGGGATTTATGACACGATGAACTTCATCCGTCCCAAGGTCAACACCATCTGTGTGGGCTTGGCGGCGAGCATGGGGGCCTTGCTTTTGAGCTCGGGCGAAAAGGGTAAGCGTTATGCGCTCCCGCACTCCCGCGTCATGATTCACCAGCCGTTGGGCGGCACCAAGGGTCAGGCCACCGAAATTGAAATCGTGGCTCGCGAAATCCTTCGCACCAAGGCGGAATTGAACCGCATCTTGGCGGATAACTGTGGCAAGCCCATCGATGAAGTGGCACACGACACGGAACGCGATTACTGGCTCACGGCTGAAGAAGCCCTTGAGTATGGTTTGATCGACCGTATCTTCACGACGCGTGAAGACCTCGAAAAAGCCCTTTAATCCGGTCAACGAAAAAGGAAACCATTATGAGTAAATGTTCGTTTTGCGGGCGCGATGAGAAGCGCTGCAAGGAACTCTTTGCTGGGCTTCACGGGGAAATGGTCTGTGGGGACTGTATCCGTGCGATGTCGGACGACATGAAGGCAGAGGGCGGCAGTGCTGCGCCTCAGGTTGAGGGGGAAGTTGCCCCTCAAGCGCCCAAGCCCCTTTTAAAGCCCCATGCGCTCTATGAACACTTAGATCGCTATGTGGTGGGTCAGAGCCGCGCTAAGCGTACGCTCTCGGTGGCCGTTTACAACCACTACAAGCGCCTTCGTCATCAAGAAGATGAAAAGCGTGATGTGGAACTCCAGAAGTCCAACATCCTCTTGATCGGGCCCACGGGCTCGGGCAAGACCTTGTTGGCGCAAACCTTGGCGAAAGCCTTGGATGTGCCCTTTGCCATTGCGGATGCCACCACGTTAACGGAAGCCGGCTACGTCGGTGAAGACGTGGAAAACATCGTCAGTAAGCTCGTGCAGGCGGCCGATGGCGACATCGAACGCGCCCAGCGTGGGATTATCTACTTGGACGAAATCGACAAGATTGCCCGTAAGAGCGAAAACGCCTCTATTACCCGTGACGTTTCGGGTGAGGGCGTGCAGCAGGCCCTTTTGAAGCTCGTCGAAGGGACGGTCGCGAACATGCCCGTGCAGGGCGGTCGCAAGAACCCGGGTAAAGCCATGATGCAGGTCGACACCAGCCAGATCCTCTTTATCTGCGGTGGCGCGTTTGACGGCATTCAGCGTATCGTGGGTCGTCGTACCGAAAAGGGCGAAATGGGCTTTGGCGGTAAGGTCTTCAGCAAAGACGCTGACAAGAAGAGCTTGACGGAAATCTACGCTCAGGTGGAAGCCGGTGACTTGGTGAAGTTTGGCTTGATCCCTGAATTAGTGGGTCGTCTCCCGGTGATTTCCACCTTGGCCGAATTGGATGAAGACGCCTTGATGTCGATTCTCACGGAACCCAAGAACGCCATCGTGAAGCAGTACCAGGCGCTCTTTGACATGGAAGACGTGAATCTGGAATTCACCCCTGAGGCCTTGCGTGCCATTGCCAAGAAGGCGATTGAACGTAAGACGGGGGCTCGTGGGTTACGCTCCATCGTGGAAAACGTGTTGCTCGATGCGATGTTTGACATTCCGAGCGAAGACGATGTGGTGGGCGCGCGCATTACCGAAGCCTGCGTCACCGAGGGTGCGCCCGTCGAACTGATTCGTCAAAAGGGCTAAGTCTTTTGAGGGGCGTTGAATTTTTTTATCCTCGCCCCCATATAGCTACAACCCAATTACTATTTTTTAGGACTCCCAACTTTGGCTAAGAAGAAAGTTAAAACGCTCGCAGCGGGTCGATTCCGCTTGCCGGCTGTGGCCGTGCGTGACATGGTGGCCTATCCCCATGCATTAATGCCCCTTTATATCGGCCGTGAAAAGTCCATTTTGGCTGTGCGTGAAGCCCAGCAAACCTCGGACGAGCGCTTGGTGTTGATCACCCAGCGTGACGCCAATACGGATGACCCCGATCAGAGCCAGCTCTATGACGTCGGGACCGTTGGCGTGGCCAAGCAAGTCTTGAGCTTGCCCGATGGCTCCAACAAGCTCTTCATCCAGTGTGAAGACTTGTGCCGTATTGTTGCGATTGAAGAAGTCGACGGCTATTTAGTGGCCGAATGCGAAGTGATTGAAAAGGAAACGTCGAGCGAAGCTGACGTCAATCTTTATCGCATTTCGCTCTCTGAGCGCTGGGTTGAACTCACCGATGAGCGTGAGCGCGATACCGTGCGCGGTCAGATTAAGTCCGCCGACACCTTAGACGATTTAATCCGTGTGATGCTCCAGTACCGTCGCATTCCCAATGGGGAGTGTTTGGACGTGTTGCGTATCCCCCGTGACTTGGATCGCGTGACGGCCTGCTTAGTGCTCTTGTCGCGCGCTCAGGAAGTCAAGGACGTTCGTCAGCGTATCGACGCGATGGTCAAGACCCAGATGGAGAAGAACCAGCGCGAGTACTACCTCAACGAACAGATGAAGGCCATCCGTAAGGAATTGGGCGACAGTCCCGACGGTGAGGATGAGCTGAGCGAATTGGAAAAGCGCATCAAGGAAGCCGGGTTCCCTGAAAAGGTTGAAGAAACCGCCTTGCAGGAATTGAAGCGTTTACGCCAGATGCCCGCGATGAGCTCGGAAGCCACGGTCGTTCGAAATTACTTGGACGTGCTCTTGGATGTGCCTTGGCACAAGACCACGCGCGTCTCCAAGGACATCGCTAAGGCCGCTGAAATCTTGGAAGAAGACCACTATGGTCTCGAAAAGATCAAGGAACGCATTCTTGAATATTTAGCGGTTCAGCAGCGTGTCAAGAAGGTGAAGAGCCCGATTCTTTGCTTCGTGGGGGCGCCTGGCGTCGGTAAGACGAGCTTGGGTCAGTCGATCGCGAAGGCAACGGGTCGTAAGTACGTCCGTATGGCCTTGGGTGGCGTGCACGATGAAAGCGAAATTCGCGGTCACCGTCGTACCTACATTGGCGCGATGCCGGGGCAAATCATCAAGTCCATGAGCCGTGTGGGCGTCAAGAACCCCTTGTTCCTCTTGGATGAAATCGATAAGGTGAGTTCCGACTACCGTGGGGATCCCGCGGCGGCGTTACTCGAAGTGCTCGACCCAGAACAAAACACGACCTTCCAGGATAACTACTTGGATCTGCCGTACGACTTGTCGGATGTGATGTTTGTGGCCACGTCGAACAGCTACAACATTCCGCCCGCCCTTTTAGATCGTATGGAAGTGATTTCGCTTTCGGGTTACACCGAAGAGGAAAAACTTCACATTGCGCAGCGTCACTTGATCCCCAAGCAGATGCGTGCCAATGGCGTCAAGGAAGGCGAAGTGGAAATCACGGATGAGGCCGTCTTATCCATGGTTCGCTACTACACCCGTGAAGCGGGCGTGCGCTCCTTAGAGCGCTCTATCGGTAAGGTCCTTCGTAAGGTCGTCTTGATGGCCGCGAAGGCAGAAGCCGAAAAGAAGGCGTCGAAAACGAAGGCCAAGGCCAAAACGAAGACCATTGTTGTGACGGAAAAGAACATCAAGGACTACCTTGGTGTCTCCCGCTACACGATCGGTCTCGTGAGCAAAGATCCGCGTGTGGGCGTTGTCAACGGCTTGGCTTGGACGAGCGTTGGGGGCGACATCCTTCAGATCGAAACGCAAACCTTCCCTGGCAAGGGCCACGTACAGCGTACGGGTAGCCTTGGCGACGTGATGAAGGAAAGCGTGGAAACGGCTCGCTCCGTGGTGCGCTCGCGTGCCAAGGATTGGGGCATTGACGAGAAGGCCTTCTACGAAACGGACTTGCACGTGCACTATCCGGAAGGCGCTACGCCGAAGGACGGTCCGAGTGCCGGGACGGCCACGACGACGGCTATCATTTCCGCCATGACGGGGGTACCGGTTCGCTCTGATGTGGCGATGACGGGCGAAATCAACCTTCATGGTGAAGTGCTCGAAATCGGTGGCTTAAAGGAAAAGATCCTCGCTGCCATCCGTGGTGGGTGCCGTATCGTGATGATTCCGGACGCGAACGTTCGTGATTTGGATGAAATGCCGGAAGGCGTGCTCGATCAGGTCGAAGTCATCCCCGTCAAGCACATTGATGACGTGGTGAAGGTTGCCTTGGTTGAACCCTTAGGGAAGAAGAAAGCCACCAAGAAGGCGGCTGCTAAACCGAAGGCGAAGGCTAAGAAAGCGGAGTAATTCGCGCCTTTAGACGAAACGTCGCTTTGGAGATACCCTTCAAGGCGACGTTTTTTGTTGAAATACCGCATAAAGGGTAGAGACAGAACCCTGATAACGGGTACAATAACAATCCTGTTTGCGAGAAAGCAGACAGACAACAGAACCGGGGGTTCTTAGCTCAGTTGGTAGAGCGTCGCGTTTACACCGCGAATGTCGGGAGTTCGAGCCTCTCAGGACCCACCACTCAAAATTAAAAAAAATAATTTTGACAAACGGTTTCAAGTCTGTATAATTCGCTTTCTCAGTTCAGAACTGATGACGCTCAAGTCAAGACGACGGAGTGGTAGTTCAGTTGGTTAGAATACCGGCCTGTCACGCCGGGGGTCGCGGGTTCGAGTCCCGTCCACTCCGCCAATGATTTTTTAGGTAACACCTTGTGAAAATGAGCGTGTGACCTCTGAGGATAAAACCCCACGAAAGTGGGAAAGTTCGGTAAAATTCGAGCTTAGGTTTTAGCCTCCGTCTCCGTAAAAAGAGACACCCAAGCGCGGAGTGGTAGTTCAGTTGGTTAGAATACCGGCCTGTCACGCCGGGGGTCGCGGGTTCGAGTCCCGTCCACTCCGCCAACACTTCCTTGAGATAACGTCAGCTTCAGAACAAAAGATTTCCTGTGCGGAGTGGTAGTTCAGTTGGTTAGAATACCGGCCTGTCACGCCGGGGGTCGCGGGTTCGAGTCCCGTCCACTCCGCCAATGATTTTTTAGGTAACACCTTGTGAAAATGAGCGTGTGACCTCTGAGGATAAAACCCCACGAAAGTGGGAAAGTTCGGTAAAATTCGAGCTTAGGTTTTAGCCTCCGTCTCCGTAAAAAGAGACACCCAAGCGCGGAGTGGTAGTTCAGTTGGTTAGAATACCGGCCTGTCACGCCGGGGGTCGCGG
>JAHHRF010000022.1 GCA_020025955.1 Sutterella sp. | reverse complement strand
CTCGCAGTCACGAAGTTGATTTCGTGATCACCAACGAGCGAGGTCGCCTAGTTGGTATCGAGGTTAAAGCTGGGGAGAAAATTAGTTCAGAGGACTTCTGCCATTTGAAATGGTTACAAGACCAGTGTGGCAAAGAAAACTTTACAGGGGTCATCCTTTATACGGGTCAAGACGTTCTCACGGATGGGGAAGGTAATATCGCCCTCCCGATGTCGGCCCTTTGGGATGACTTCGCCACGTGGGAAGGGCCCCAGTAACGTGACACAAGCCCCCTTTATAGGGGGCTGATGGGGGAGGGGGTCAATGATCAATGCGACTTTCAAACGTAAATCCATACGTAAATCCATACGATTCCATTAGAAAGCCATACGATTCCATTCGTATTTGACCTTTTGGCATTAGAAGCCATACGATTTTCGCCTCCAATCTCGCTCTCTGCCCGCTCATTTGGGTTCCCTTTCGTATTAGCGAAAACCCCAAGTCCATAGAATCGCTTCGAAATTCCTTCAAACACCCCCTAAACACGCACGAATGCCTAAAAAATCACGGTTTTGGGTTGAAGCGAGAGCGCAATTTCATTAAAATCACGGCTGTTTTGAGAAAACCTTGTTCCCCATTTGTTTTGGGGATGTCCTTTCAGATTGCGCAAACGGTTTGATGAGGTCGTTTTCATTCATCAAGACAGATTTCAAACGATATCGCCCTAAGCGTGGTTGTCACGCTTTACCCTGCATTGTCGAGGTGTGATCCCTCGTCTTTGGAGGGGCAGTATCGAGCCCTGTGGCCGACCCCAGGCGTACACCCGATGAAGACGGTGGCGCACATTGACGGGGGGCGACAAGAGGGCGGTGGAATGGGCGTTTGCCCATTTTTTTTTTGCACTTAATTTTATTTTCAAGAGGACGCGTGCTTGCACGATCCTCAAGGGAAACCATTTTAGATGACCAATTCCGCAACGCTCAATGAGCTGATTGTCCGCACCGTGGAAGGCATGGGTTACGAGTTCGTTGAACTCGAACGCTTGGCCCAGGGGCTTTTGCGCGTCACGCTCGACAGCGACGCCCCCGGTGGCGTTACGCTCGAAGACTGCGAACGCGTAAGCAACCAGCTCTCGCACCTTTTCATGGTGGAAGAGATTCCCTACGAACGTTTGGAAGTTTCTTCCCCTGGCGTAGAACGTCCCTTAAAGCGTGCCCGTGACTGGGTCCGTTTCTCGGGCGAACTCGCCCACGTTGAACTCTTTGCTCCCCTGATCGCAGAAGGTTTCCCGGAAGCGGGTCGCCGTAAGCTCGAAGGGCGCATTGTTGCGTGTGAAGGCGAAAGCGGCGCGGAAATGATTACGTTTGACTTCTTCAAAGTCAGTGTTTCCCGTACGCCGAGCGAAGCCAGCTTACGTAACCGTCGTCGTCAGACGGATAACACCCCGCCTGTGCGCGTCACCTTCCCCTTAGCGGACGTTGATCGTGCTCACTTGATTGCCCAATTGAATTTCAAAGGTTAAAGAGAATGAATCCTCGTGAAATGCTTGAGCTCGTTGACGTGCTCGCGAGTGAAAAGAATGTTGAAAAGGACGTCGTCTTCGGGGTGCTCGAAGTCGCGTTAGCCAGCGCCGTTAAGAAGGCCCAGTTCCAGGGTCAGGACGCTGACGTGTCGGTCGCGATTGACCGCGTGAGCGGTAAGTTCACGGTCTCGCGCAGCTGGTTGGTGGTGCCCGATGAAGCAGGGCTGCAGAACCCCGACCGTGAAGAAATGTACTCCGACGTCGCGGACGACTACGAAGGCATTGAAGTGGGTGACACCATCACCCGCGAAGTCGAAGACTTGAACGTCGAAGAAACGGGTCGTCGTTTCGCTCAGGACGCCAAGCAGGTCATCCTTCAGCGTCTTCGTGACGCCGAGCGTGAACAGATCCTCAAGGAATTCTTAGAACAAAACGAAAGCATCGTGTCGGGTACCGTCAAGCGTATCGACAAGGGTGATGCCATCGTGGAAATCGGTCGCTTGGAAGCTCGCCTTCCCCGCAACCAGATGATCCCGCGCGAAAACCTTCGTACCGGTGACCGCGTTCGTGCCTTCGTGGAAGACGTTCGTGAAACCCCGCGTGGTAAGCAGGTCTTCTTGTCGCGTACCAGCCCCGAATTCTTGAAGAAGCTCTTCGAACTCGAAGTGCCGGAAATCGAAGAAGGGTTGCTCGAAATTAAGTCCGCTGCCCGTGATCCTGGCATGCGCTCCAAGATTGCCGTCTTGAGCCACGACGCCCGTATCGACCCGATCGGTACCTGCGTGGGTATGCGCGGTTCCCGCGTGAACGCCGTCACGAGCGAACTCGGTGGCGAACGTTGCGACATCGTGCTCTGGAACGAAGATGCTGCTCAGTTTGTGGTTTCCGCCCTTGAGCCCGCTAAGGTCAAGAGCATCGTCATGCTCGAAGAACTCCACACGATGGAAGTCGTGGTGGGTGAATCCAACCTTGCCGTGGCCATCGGTCGCGGTGGTCAGAATGTGCGTTTAGCCTCCGAATTAACCGGCTGGCAGATCAACATCATGACCGAAGAAGAAGCCAGCGAAAAGCGTGACGAAGAAGTCGCCCGCATTCGCCAGGACTTCATGGCCAACTTGGATATCGATGAAACGGCTGCTGACGTCTTAATTGGCGAAGGCTTCTCCTCGATTGAAGAAATTGCCTACGTGCCGGAAAAGGAACTCTTCGCCATTGAAGCCTTTGACGAAGCCACGATCGAAGAACTCCGTCAGCGCGCTCGTAACAAGTTGCTCGCCGACGCCATCACCCGTGAAGAAAACCTTCGCAAGGTTGATGAAACGTTCTTGGGCTTGGACGGCATGGACAACGACTTGGCCAGCCTCTTAGTGAGCAACGGTGTGGCTGACATTGACGCCTTAGGCGACTTGGCCACGGACGACTTGGTGACGATGGCTTCGATCGACGAAGACCGCGCCAAGAAGCTCATCATGGCTGCGCGTGAACACTGGTTCACCGAAGAGCCCGCGGCTGAATAAACGGCCCACACGACCGGCGTCGATAACGAGTCCCCTGAAGGGCTCGCCCTATGGCGCCGGCTAATGAATAGAAGACGAAGGGAAGTCCCGTGTATGCCTTCCGACAGCGGAAAAGCAAAGACTCGCGAGACCCGGAACTGACCCACAAACCAGTTCCATTGATGACAAGAAACACTTGTGAAGGTCCGTTGAGAGCCCTGTCTTGATACACGCCTTCCCTTTCACGGAGGTTACTTATGGAAAGTAAAACGGTTAGCGAATTTGCCAAAGAACTCAATGTCGATGTGTCGACCTTGATTGGCCAGTTAAAGGCGGCCGGGGTCAACAAGACCCAAGGTAGCGATTCGCTTAGCGAAGCGGACAAAACGCAGCTCTTAGAGAGCTTACGCGTTGCGCGCACGCACAGTGCCCAGCGTAAGATCACGGTCACCCGCAAAGAGCAGACGGTTGTTCGTCAGAAAGATAGCTCCGGTCGTGCGCACGCCATCCCGGTGGAAGTGCGTCGTAAGCGTGTGTTCGTCAAGAACACGACGGTGAATGCCGAAGAAGAATTAAAGAACCAGGCGCGTGCCGAACTCGAACGTCGTGAACGTCTTGAGGCGGAGCGTCAGGCCCAGGAAGCTCAGGCTCAGAAGGAGCAAGAAGCTCGCCTGGCGGCCGAAAAGGCTGCTCAAGAAGCCCAGCGTCTCGAACGTGAGGCCCAGGAACGTGCAGAACGCGAAGCCGAGGCGGCGCGTCAAAAAGAGGAAGCGTTGAAAAAAGAAGAGCAAAAGGCTCGTAAGAGCGAAGAACCGGTAGCGAAAGCTGCTCAAGATACGAAGGCAGCCGAACAGAAGGCTCGCCGTGAAGCGGCCCGTAAGGAAGCCGAACGTGAAGCCCGTCAGATTCGTGCCATGATGGACCGTAAGCCGGGCGTGATGACCGCGAAGAAGGCCAAGCCCGAAGAGGCCAAGCCCGAAGCCGTGGCCGAAAAGAAGGCGACGGTGAAAAAGCCCGCTAAGCCCAAGACGACGGCTGCGGCTCCGGCAACGGACGCGAAGAAAACCGACAAGAAGCCCGCCAAGAAGGCTGAAGGGCGTGACCGTTGGGAAGGCAACGACAGCAAGCGTCGTGGCATGAAGACCCGTGGTGAAGACGAAGCCGGTAACGGCTGGCGTACCGCCCGCGGTCGTAAGAGCCAGGACCGTCGTCGCCGCAACGAACCCCAGGTTCAGGCCGCTCAGGAACCCATCGTCCGCGATGTGGAAGTCCCTGAGGCCGTGAGCGTGGGTGACTTGGCGCACAAGATGAGCGTGAAGGCCACCGAAGTCATTAAGGCTTTGATGAAGATGGGCCAGATGGTCACCATCAACCAGATGCTCGACCAGGATACGGCGATGTTGATCGTCGAAGAAATGGGTCATAACGCCGTGGCCGCTAAGCCCGATGATCCTGAAGAACTCTTGAAGGAATTGACCGCTCAGAGCGAACAGGCTCCTGAAATGCCGCGTCCGCCGGTGGTGACCATCATGGGTCACGTTGACCACGGTAAGACGAGTCTCTTGGACTACATCCGTCGTGCGAAGGTCGCCGCCGGTGAAGCCGGTGGCATTACCCAGCATATCGGTGCGTACCATGTGAAGACCCCGCGTGGGATTGTCACGTTCTTGGATACCCCGGGGCATGAGGCCTTTACGGCGATGCGTGCTCGTGGTGCCCAGTCCACCGACATCGTGATTTTGGTGGTGGCTGCCGACGACGGCGTGATGCCGCAGACCAAGGAAGCTATCAGCCACTCCCGTGCTGCGGGCGTGCCTTTGGTCGTTGCCATCAACAAGATCGATAAGCCCGAAGCCAACCCCGAACGCGTCAAGCAGGAATTGGTCGCTAACGAAGTGATGCCCGAAGAGTGGGGCGGTGATGTGCCGTTCTGCCCGGTCTCTGCTAAGAGCGGTCAGGGCGTTGACGAATTGCTCGAAAACGTGTTGCTCCAGGCCGAAATGCTTGAATTGAAGGCCCCGGTGGAAGGCCCCGCTCAGGGCGTCGTCATCGAAAGCCGTTTGGATAAGGGCCGTGGTCCGGTCGCTTCCATTCTCGTTCGTGCCGGTACCCTTCACCGTGGCGACATGGTCTTGGTCGGTAGCGAATTCGGTCGCGTGCGCGCCATGATTAACGAACTCGGTAAGGCGCAGCAGGCCGCGGGTCCCTCCATCCCGGTGGAAATCCAGGGTCTCTCTGGGGTGCCGAGCGCCGGTGACGAATTGATCGTTTTGGAAGACGAACGTAAGGCGCGTGAAATCGCCACGTTCCGTCAGAATAAGGATCGTGAAATCAAGCTCACCAAGCAGCACCAGATCAAGCTCGACAACCTCTTTAGCGAAACGACCGCGGGTGAAGTTAAGACCTTACCCTTGATCATTAAGGCTGACGTTCAGGGCTCGCAAGAAGCCTTGATCCACGCCTTGACGAAGCTCTCCAACGACGAAGTTCGCGTTCAGGTGGTCCACGCTGCTGTGGGCGGGATTAGCGAGTCGGATATCAACTTGGCGGCCGCTTCCGGTGGTGTCGTCATCGGCTTTAACGTCCGTGCTGACGCCCAGGCCCGTAAAGTGGCCGAAACGGAAGGCATCGACATTCGCTACTACAACATCATTTACGATGCCGTGGACGAAGTGAAGGCGGCCTTGGGTGGGATGCTCAAGCCCGAACGTCGTGAAACGATGTTGGGTATGGTTGAAATCCGTCAGATCATTCGCGTGCCCAAGGTCGGTAACATTGCCGGCTGCCGTGTGCTCGAAGGGGTTGTTAAGCGTAACGCCAGCGTTCGCTTGCTTCGCGACAACGTCGTGATTTGGACGGGTGAATTAGCGAGCCTTAAGCACTTCAAGGACGACGTCCGTGAAGTCAAGGGCGGTCAGGAATGTGGTTTGTCGTTGAAGAACTACGACGACATCCGCGAACTCGACCAGCTCGAAGTCTTCGAAGTCACGGAAGTGGCTCGTACGCTTTAATGTGAGGAAAGCGGGTTTGCTTCTCTTGGCAAGCCCGCCCCCTTTTTGGAGATTTCATGAAAGCAAAGAAACCCGGTCGTGCCCTTCGAGTGGCCGATCAGATTGCTCGCGATTTAGCCACGCTCATCCCCATGGAAGTGCGTGACCCGCGTGTGGGCTTTGTTACGATTACGGGCTGCGATATTACGCCCGACTACGCGCACGCCAAGGTGTTTTTCACCGTGATGGGGGTGGATGCCGACACCTGCCGCCAGGGGCTCAATGCCGCGGCGGGGATGCTTCGCAATCACCTCTTCAAGCGTTTATCCATCCATACGGTTCCGACCTTGCACTTCGTGCATGACGAAAGCGTGGAACGTGGTTTTGCTATGGATCAGCTCATTCGTGAGGCCATGGACACCACGAAGGGGAACTAAGGCGTGGCCAAACGCGGAGATCCGATTGACGGCGTGATGATGCTCGACAAGCCCGAAGGCATGACGAGTAACCGCGCCTTACAGATGGTGCGTCGTTTAATCAACGCCCAGAAAGCGGGCCACACGGGCACGCTTGATCCGATGGCAACCGGTTTGTTGCCGCTGTGTTTTGGGAACGCCACGAAGTTTTCCGCTGACTTGCTCCATGCCGATAAAGGCTATGTGGCACGCGTAAAACTCGGGGAACGTACCGACACGGGGGATGCCGAAGGTGAGGTCGTTGAACGCCTCCCTGTACCCCAGGACTTAACCCTGGAGACGATTCGTGAGGCCGCGAAAGCCTTAACGGGTCCGATCGACCAGATTCCGCCCATGTACTCTGCGCTCAAGCGCGACGGCAAACCTTTATACGAATATGCGCGCGAGGGCGAAACCTTGGAGCGAGAACCGCGTAAAATCACGGTGCACGAATTAGAGGTGCTGGATTTTGACGGCGAAAGCTTCACGATGGCGACCCTGGTGAGCAAAGGGACCTACATCCGAGTCCTGGCCGAAGATTTAGGTCAGCGTCTGGGATTGCCGGCCCATTTGACGGCGCTTCGTCGTACCCGCGTGGGGGATTTAACCCTCGCCGACGCGGTGACGATGGCGTCCCTGGAAGCAACGGATTTGGACGGTGCACGAGCCCAGCTCGCCCCGTCTGATCGTCTGTTGCAGAGCTTACCGGAAGTGATGCTCGACGAGCCCGAGGCCAAACGCTTTATGCACGGTCAACGTCTCGCCCTCCGATGCCCTGCCCAGCCACGCGTACGCGTGTATGGACCAGGGAAAGAACTGCTCGGTACGGCCCGTATTAATGCGGGTGGTGTACTGGAGCCTGAACGACTTATTGCCCATTAGAAGAGAACTATCAATGACACGAGCGATTCGTAATATTGCCATTATTGCTCACGTTGACCATGGTAAGACGACCATGGTTGACCGACTCCTGCAGGCCGCGGGTACTTTCCGCGACAACCAGCAAGTCGACGAGCGCGTCATGGACTCCAATGATTTGGAACGTGAACGCGGCATTACCATTTTGTCTAAGAACTGTGCCGTTCAGTACAACGACACCCACATCAACATCATCGACACCCCGGGGCATGCTGACTTCGGTGGTGAAGTGGAACGTGTGCTCTCGATGGCCGACGGCGTATTGTTGCTCGTTGACGCCGTGGAAGGTCCCATGCCGCAGACGCGTTTCGTGACGCGTAAGGCCTTGGCCCAGGGCTTGAAGCCCATCGTGGTCGTCAACAAGATCGACCGTCCGGGCGCTCGTCCTGACTGGGTTGTGAACCAGACGTTTGACTTGTTTGACAAGTTGGGCGCCACGGAAGACCAGTTGGACTTCCCCGTGGTTTACGCCTCCGCCTTGAATGGCTTTGCCGGTTTGACGACCGACGTTGAAGAATTGAAGGCCATCGGCAACATGCGCGCTGTGTTTGACACCGTGCTCGAACACGTCCCCGTGCGTGATGACGATCCCAATGCCCCGTTACAGCTCCAGATCTGCTCCTTGGACTACAACAGCTACGTGGGCAAGATCGGTATTGGTCGCGTGCGTCGTGGTCGCTTACGTCCCAACATGGACGTAGCCATCATGAATGGTCCGGAAGACACCCCGAAGCGCGCCAAGATTAACCAGGTCTTGAAGTTTGAAGGCCTGGATCGCAAGCTGGTGGACGAAGCCGAAGCGGGCGACATCGTGCTTGTGAACGGTATTGAAGAACTCGCCATCGGCACGACCATCACCGACCTTCAGAGCCCTGAAGGCCTTCCCATGCTCACGGTGGACGAACCCACCTTGACCATGAACTTCCAGGTGAACTCCTCCCCGCTCGCCGGTCGCGAAGGTAAGTTCGTGACGAGCCGTCAGATTCGTGAACGTTTAGAGCGCGAATTGAAGTCTAACGTCGCCATGCGCGTTCGTCAGACGGACGACGAAACCGTTTGGGAAGTCGCAGGCCGTGGCGAACTTCACTTGACGATTTTGTTGGAAAACATGCGTCGTGAAGGCTTTGAATTAGCCGTTTCCCGTCCGCGCGTTCTCGTCAAGGAAATCGATGGCGTGAAGTGCGAACCGTACGAATTGTTGACGGTTGACGTGGAAGAAGAACACCAGGGTGGTGTCATGGAAGAATTGGGTCGTCGTAAGGGCGAACTCCAAGACATGCAGCCCGACGGTAAGGGTCGTGTGCGCTTAGAGTACCGTATCCCGGCTCGTGGCTTGATTGGCTTCCAGGGTCAGTTCTTGACGATGTGCCGTGGCACGGGCTTGATGAGCCACGTCTTTGACGCCTATGCGCCCATTAGCCGTGGTGACATCGGTGAACGTCGCTCGGGTGTGATCATCAGTCAGGACGACGGTGACGCCGTGGCCTACGCCCTCTGGAAGATCCAGGAACGTGGTCGCTTGTTCGTGAACCCCGGTGACAAGCTCTATGAAGGGATGATCATCGGTGAACACGCTCGCGATAACGACATCGTCGTGAACCCGATTCGTGGTAAGCAGCTCACCAACGTGCGTGCTTCCGGTACCGACGAAGCCATTCGTTTGGTCCCCCCGATGAAGTTGACGCTTGAAAACGCCGTTGAATTCATCAACGACGACGAACTCGTTGAAATCACGCCGTTGAACATCCGTTTACGTAAGCGTTACTTGAAGGAACACGAACGTAAGCGCGCCATGCGTGAAAAGCAGAGCGACTTCGAATAATGGCGAAAGCCCGTTCGAAGACGGCTTCAACCCTGTGTCCGTGTGGCTCAGGGTTGACGCTCTCGGCGTGTTGTGAGCCCTATCTCTTAGGAGAGACTCACGCCCCCACGCCCGAAAGCTTGATGCGAAGCCGCTACACGGCCTATGCCTTGAGGCAAGACGACTACGTCATTGCAACGTGGGCGCCTGAAACCTGCCCGCAACCTTTGTTTGAGGCGGGCGAGCCCCGTGCCAAATGGTTGGGGTTGGCGGTGACTCGCGTTGAAGAGGGCAGCAGACCTGATGAAGGTTTCGTCACCTTTACGGCGCGCGCTCGCACGAATCGTGGGGCCTTTCGCATGACAGAGCGGTCCCGCTTTGAAAAGCGAGACGGGCTGTGGCTTTATGTCGAGGGCGAGGTCGAGAGCGACTAGTTCGACGAAGCGGTTTTCAAGGTAATGTTTGAAGACCGCTTTTTTTGTTTTAGATTTTTTTCTTTTTGCGACCCATCATGGTGGATTTAAAACGTGCCCGCCGCTTTAGTGTGGCACCGATGCTCGATTGGACGGACCGTCATTGTCGATTCTTTCATCGTCAGTTAACCCGTAATGCTTTGCTCTATACCGAAATGGTGACGACAGGCGCCATCTTGCATGGCAACTTAGAGCGCCTCTTAGGGAAAAGCGACGAAGAAAACCCGGTCGCCCTGCAGTTGGGGGGCTCGGACCCGAAAGATTTGGCCGAGAGCATCCGCTTGGCGGAACCCTTTGGCTATGACGAATACAACCTCAATTGCGGGTGCCCCTCGGAGCGCGTGCAAAAGGGAAGTTTCGGGGCGTGCTTGATGTTGGAGCCCGCGACCGTTGCGACGGCTGTGCGTGCCATGCGAGACGCCACCGATAAGCCCATCACCATTAAGCACCGCATTGGGGTGGATGACCGTGATGACTACGGCTTTGTGCGCGATTTCGTGGGCGAAGTCTATGACGCGGGGTGCCGCACCTTTATCGTGCATACGCGCTCGGCCTGGTTAAAGGGCTTGAGCCCGAAAGAAAACCGTGAAGTACCGCCCTTGAAGCGCGAGGTCGCCCTTCAGGTGAAAAAAGACTTTCCCGATTGCGAGATTGTGGTTAACGGTCAGATTGCTGACGTTGAAACCGCTAAAGAACTGTTGGACGCCGGGTTAGATGGTGTGATGGTGGGGCGAGCGGCCTATCACAACCCCTGGATGATGACGCAGGTGGACGACGTGCTCTATGGCGATCCCCATGACATTTGTCGAGCTGACGTCGTGGACGCGATGGACGCTTACCTCACGCGCGTAGGGGACGACCCCATGGCCGTGCGTGCCGCCGCGCGCCACATGATTGGGTTTGCCCAAGGGTTGCCGGGGGCTCGCCACTGGCGTCGTATTTTGTCGGACCCTGTCGCCTTTAAGCGTGAAGGCGTTCACCTTGTGCGCCACGCCTGGGATGAAACCTTTGGCCGCTACGGTGTGCCTGACGAAGACTAATCCCTGTTTTCTTCTCTTCTTTTTTTTCTCTGACACCGATGACCTTGAAGACTCTTCTCACGCTGATGCGTCCCTTGGATCCCATGTGCCTCTTGACCCCCTACGGGCGTCGAGGGCGCGTGAGCTACCTCGTTAATGTCCTCGTTTGGGTGGGCTTTTTAGTGGCCGCCATCGCCTACTGGGGGCCCTTGACCGCTGGGGCACCTGGCGCGCCCATGGATCCGTTAGTGTGGTTGGTGGGCGGTGCCCTGATTGCTGGGGTCGTGGGGATTCTCTCCATTCAGCGTGCGCACGACATCAATAAAAGTGCGGAATACGCGTTGGGGATTTTTCTCCCTGGCGTCAACGTGGTGTTTTTCTTGGTTTTCGTCTTTTTAGCAGGCGACGACGGTGACAACCTCTTTGGCTCCCCTCCGAAAGACGGCGCCCTCGGGCGTCGGGGAACGGGGAAATGGGTGCCTCGCCGCCCCGTTTACCGTCGGGATTGAGAAGAAAATGAACGAACCTCCTCAGGGTCTAAAGTAGACACTGGGGAGGTTTTTCTTTGTCCGTTCACTGGAAATTTGACACCTAGGTCACCCATTGGGGTTTCTTGGCTTGTCCAAAATTCGATAAGGTTTGGCGAACGTGTGACATTTTGACAACGCAAAATGCCCGACTGGGGCGCAAAGAAAAAAGCTAAATCGAGGAAAGTTTTTCTTTATAAGACTACGCGCCCTAAGGGTTGCGAGCGCTGAAAAGCTGGGGAGGAGTAAGGGCGTTTTTGTGCGTCTCCTGCAACGTAAAAATGTCTTCTTTATTGGGACGGAATCGCCTAAAATCAGGCTTCTATTTGCTTCAAGTTAAGCTTGGCGAATAAACGTGTTAATGCCTTGATCGGGGAGTCTTGCTAGACAATCGGTCAGGGTGGGGAGTGAGATCCACGGATCGTGCACACCCATAGCTAAGAAGGACTTGAACTTCCATGATGAAGAAGACGGCGCTCCATAGCGCCTTAGTAATGGCGCTGGTTTCTTGGACGGGTACGACGTCCGCCCAGGCGCCCGAAATTGTGGCCCAACCGTGGGCGGTTAAAGACACCACCAGAACCGCGACGATTACGTCGGCCGCGAATTTGCCGATTGCCGCCACCACGTCGATCGATGACGAATTCACGATTAATGAAATTAAGTTAGGGAAGCGTTTTGCGACGACCCCTAAGGGCGGCTTTGCCGTGGACACGAAGACGGATGCGACCTTGACGCTCACGAACGCCAACCCCGTGTTGGGGACGGTGGTGACGGGTCGCACCAATGATATTCCGTCGGTCTCCAAGCAGCCGGCCACGGGCGTCGTGCATGTCTCGGGTGGGGCGACCACCACGATTGACGCGCCCAACGCTGCCGTGTTGACGATTGGTGCCAATGACGCCGTGAAGGCGGGGCTCAAAAATGAACTCGCCACCGGGGACTTGTTTGCCTTAGGGACGGGGACCTTAAACGTTACCTCCAAGGGTAAGCTCGATCTCGCCCCCTTAACTCAGTTATTCGACATGCAAAGTGAAACGGATAGCTGGTTGGGGAGTTCGATTAACGCTGGCGGTCGTATTGCCTTGGGCGTGCAAGACCGCGGTCGTGTTGCGTTTATTGATAAGACGAGCCAAGGCTCGCACTTAACGCTGACGGCCCCCGACGGGATTGAACTCAAGGGTGGGATGTATGCCCCGCACGAAGTGGGCTCTCAAGGGTTTGTCGTTGAAAGTGACGCGAAGCCTGCAGAACGCCACACCATCACCTTTGATGGGGCCGCGAAGCTTGACTTCTTCACGGAAACCCAAGAAGACACCCCGCATGCGGGCTCGTTTGGGTCGCTTCATCACACGGATGTGACGTTTAAGAAAAAAGCCGACGTCACGGGCGCGCAATACAGCATGAATTTGCCCACGCGCCAATATAACCAGAGCCGCGGCTTCCGCGCGACCCATACGACGATGACGGCCAAAGACGATTTATCTTGGACCTATCGCGCCATGGACCGTCGTGCCGATGGGATGCGCCTGACCGATGACTCCACCTTAACGTTAGAAGGCAGTGGTACGTTTGATACCACGGCCAATACCGTGAGCAGCCTCCACTTTAATAATCAGTCCCACTTCAAGCAAACCGCTGGGGATTTGACCATTACTGCCGTGGGCGCCACGATGGACTATAAGGGCGAGTTGGTTCGCCAAAAGCTGGAAGAAGACATCTCGCCGGGCACGACCTGGGGCACGTCGGATAACCCGTCTGCGCACCCGGAAGACAAGTCGAGCCACGTCTTGGGCCTTTTCATGGGTGGGAAGTCGGACGCGCAGTTGAACGGGGACAACCTCACGATCAACGCTAACAGCTTGCGTGGGTTTAAATCCTACTACCGTGAACAGTCGACCCCCTCGAACATCCGTCATAGTGCGGGTCTCTTTGTCGCGAATTCGTCTGTGGATGCTAACTACACGGGTGACGTTGTCATTCAGGCGGCCTCCGCTGACGTCGCGCAGTCGGCCCTCAAGGTGACGGGTGAAGATTACGCTCGCCATGAAAAGCCCATGGATGGCTATGACATCATCGACTGGGATATCAAGGGCGTGGGTCAGTCCACCTTAAGTTTGAGTGGGAAGACCCTCAAGATTGTGTCCGCTGGCGCCGAAGTGCAAAGCGAAAACCGTTTTTCGCCCGAAGAGCATTACGGGACGGCTGCGCTCGAAACGGATGCCCTGGGCACGAAGACGATTTCCTTAGGGAACGCGCAAACCCAGACGATTACGATCGCCAACGTTGAAGCCCCGGCAGGCGTCCAGTTGGACACCAAGCCTGACCTGCTCCCCGATGTGGCTACTGCGAAGACCATGGGTCGCGCCATGATGTTGCGTGACGGCACCGATTTAACGTTTACGGCGAACCGCCTTCAGGCTGTTGGCGCCGTTAAGGTCGATAACGCCAAGGTGACGGCTGCGAATGACTCCGTCTTTGCGGTGCAAAACGGTGACGTGACGGTCAAGGGCAATAAGGCCCAGGTTGCCGTGAAGGGCTTGGAAGTGAAGAACTTCTACGACCAAGAATACTATGAAGACCGTGTCGTGAAGTCCTATGGCGTGCGCGTACAAGACGGCGCAACGATGACGGTCTCGGGTGACAGCACCGTTCAAATTGCCGAAAAGTACACGGACTTTGGTACCCAGCGTACGTACAACATTAAAGAGATGCCCGCCCTTTGGGTTGAAAGCGGCGCCACCTTGGATATGAGCGCGGAAAAGACGCGCCAGATTCAGGGCAATATGGTTGTGACGGGGGCCAATTCCACCCTCAAGTACACCTCGGTTAACGCGGGTGAAGCCTTAAAGACGCACCTCTTGGTGGAAGACGAGGGCACCGCGCACCTTAAATTTAAGGGCAAAAACGGCACTCCGGCCGTGGCCAACTTGCAAGCCTTTGACGCGGATCCGGATGAAGACACGAATGCGTTTAAGACGGTTGATTCACAGAAGGGCATTCACATCACCTTGGAAGACGCCACGTGGAATGTCTTTGGTGAAAACGTCATCTCCGGTTTAGAGGGGGTGAATAACGCCAAGGTGAATTTCGCACAGCTCGGGAAAGTTGATTGGCACACGCCGGCGCACCACTTAGCGGTTCGCAAAATGACGGGTGACATCACGATTGACCAGTTGGTAAGCGTCGGGGCAGAGAAGACGGAAAAGTCTCGCGTACTTTACGTGGGGGATCCGTCGAATGCGAACCTGACCTTTAACTTCTCGGTGGACCCGGCCGTGGATGCGGACTTCTATAAGCCCTTTACGGACGCCAACCCCGAAGACTTCTCGTTACGTTTCGCCACCTTTGGGGCGGATCCTAAGAGTATTACGATGGCCAACAACCCCACGGTAGCGGGCCAAGACTACGAATACTACTTGGAAAAGGAAACGTACGATCCGGCCTCGCCGCTCAACGCGGACTACGAAGACACGGGCGCGGTGAAGCGTGAAGACAAGATGGGTCACGAGAACGTGATGACGTTCTTTAACGGTCAGCCTACCTGCAACTGGTTACTCAAGATTCGCAAGAAGCCTGAGGAAGAACAACCGGGTGAATCGGAAGAGTTGGAGGTGCCAGGTGGCAGCGTCGTTGTGACGCCAGGGCAACCCGCTGTGACGCCGGGGCAACCTACGGTGACGCCGGGTCAGCCTACGGTAACGCCGGGGCAGCCCACCGTGACGCCTGGGCAACCCACGGTTACGCCTACGCAACCGACGACGGCAACGACCACCACGGGTGTAGTGGGTTTACCCACGGCCCTTTGGTGGGGTGAGTTGGACACCTACGACGAGCGTGTCGGTGGGATGTATGCCAATGGCCCGAGCGAAAGCCTCTGGGCACGTGTTCGTGCGGATTACAGCATGAGCACGGACCATGTGAAGAGCCATGGCAGCACCTTGACGATTGGTGCCGAGCGCCATCTGAAGGGCTTCTGGCGTGGGTCCTTGTTTGGGGACGTTCGTCATGCCAAGGCCATGATCGACAAGCCCGATGAAATGATTCGCTTACGTCGCTGGACGGTGGGCGCCATTGCCACCCGTACGGAAGACAACCGCTATTGGGACCTTATCGCCTCGGGCGGTCAGGACCGCTACACGGTGAAGAGCCACGGGGATCGTGCAACGACGCGTGCCAAGCGCTTTGTGGTTTCGGTTGAGCATGGTCGTCGTTACATCGACAAGGACCAGCGCTTTATTGAACCGCAGTTGCAGGCGAGCGTTGTGCACCTTCGTGTGCGTGACTATCAGTTAGGGAATCGTACGATTTCCACGGACTCCATGACGGGGGTCGCCCTGCGCTTAGGCGTCAAGGCTGGGATTGATCGTGCACGCTACAAGCTCTGGGCGCGTGCTGACTTGCTCCCGCGCTTTGGCACGAAGCAGGTCTTGACGGTGCTCGATGGCACGAACGCGCCGACGGAAGTCTCGACCAAGCATCGCTCGGGCGTAGGCTTTGACGTGGGGGTGGGCGCTAGCCGCATCTTCAAGAATAAGTGGCGCTTAGCCGCGAGCGGTTTCGTCTCTCGCAACGTTGGCGAGAAGGTCGGTTTCCGCGGTCAGGTGAGCGTGCAGCGTACGTTCTAAGTGTGACGTAATCGCCGCCCAATAGTGGGGGGAAGGATGAGGTGTTGGCCTCGACCTTCCCCCCTTTTTTTGACACGCGCAATGAAGATTTGTCAGGGTAAACGGTGCACTTTTATGGCGTTGTCACAAAATGCCAACGTCACCCTCGTTTTGAATTTTGTGGAGGCGGGAAAGTCCTAAGCGTAGGGGAGAAATTTGAAAGAGTAGAGGGTTTAAATTGGGAGCGTCAAAATTTACACAAAATTCCTATAAATCAAAGAGATGGCGGATAAAAACGGATTGCCTTCTCCTAGAACTTGATACATAAACTGAAGACATAAGAAGGGGTGTCTTCGTTGCTATAGAAAGGGATTCTCTGCAAGGCAGAAATGGCACAAGGTGCACCCTACAAAAAACAACGTGTTTCGGGAATGCCTTCTTGTCACCTAAGCGGACGTTTCACGAACGCCACCGTTGGCGTCAAGCAGGTCATTTGTGTTTTCGTTAGCCATAAGGAAGAAAACGATGCTTGCGAAATCTACCCTTCATCAGGCCATCATGGTGGCCTTCTTAGCCAGTGCCAGCCCCTGCGTGGTGGCAGCCATTAGTGCAACGCCTTGGGCGGTAACCGAACCTCATGCTGGGAATCCCGTTTCAGCGTCGACGATAACGGGCTTGCCCATTGTGGCGGACAAAAATATTGCTGAGGCGCTTGCCTTAGGGTTTATCAAAGGTAACGTTGGGGGCTACGTTGTCAAAAAGGTGGGGGCAGGTACCCTGACCTTGACCCTAGAAAATGCCAATCCCACCCTCTCGAGCGTAATTTTTGGTCCAGCTCTCTATAAGCAGAATCAGCCGCCCATGGGGACCGCCCTGGTTGACCAAGGCGGGACCTTAACGATTGCTGCCCCCAATGCCGACAAGTTGGTGGTGGGGTTAAGCGAAGCGGTACGAAAAGATCGCTTGTATAACGAACGATCAACGGGGGACTTGTTTACCCTGGGCACGGGTCGCATTGACGTGACCGCTAAGGGGAAACTGGAGCTCGCTCCCGTATCCACGTTGAAAGAAACGCAAAAAACCACCGCTTGGGGCCCCGCCGAATTGGGTCGTGTCGCGTTGATTACGGCGAATTCCCAAGGCGCGAAGTTAAGCTTTTCGGCGCCAGACGGCATTGAGCTCTTAGGCGGGATGACGGCCCCCTATGAATCGGGCTCTCAAGGCTTTGTGGTGGAAGGTGATGCGGCGCCCGCGGCTCGCCACACGATCACCTTTAATGATCCTGTGAACCTCACCTTCTTCACGGCCGCTCAGGATGATGTGGCCTGGGGCGGGTCCTTTGGGCATGTCCATCACACGGATGTGAGCTTTAAAGCTGGGGGCACGGTGAACGGGCGACAGCTGGCGTGGCAAATCCCGAAACGTCACTTCAACATGGGGCGCGGGTTCCGTGGGGAAGCGACGCGACTTTCGAGTTTAGCGCCGTTAACCTGGAGCTTCGAAACGAATGACCGTCGTGCCGATGCGATTCGTTTGACGAATGACTCCACTTTGAGTCTGGAAGAAGGGGGCACGATTAAGCTCACGGCCAACACCGGGAACGCCCTTTATTTAGACAACACTATCTTCAATCAAACGCGAGGCGATTTGACGATCTTCACCTTGGGCGCCACGTTGACGAGTACGGGTGAATTGGTACGAACGCCTCAGGAACAAGTGATTGCGCCAGATAGTTATGGGTTAGCGGGCTCTACGGGGAAGAACAAATCCGCTCGCGCGGCCGATAGCTCAGGCTCCATCATTGGCCTCATGATGACGAATGAGGCCAACGGGACCCTAACGGGGCAGTCGCTCACCATTGACGCCAACAGTTTGACGGGGTCTCACGCGGAAAACGAAGAGGATAACGTCAAAGGGAGTGCGGGGCTCTTTGTCGCTAACAGTTCGCTTTCGGCGAATTTTGATACAGCCATCACCATCCAAGCGGGCTCGCCTGAGTGGGCGATGTCGGCCGTGAAAGTGACGGGTAAAACGCGTACGCGTCATGAAAAGGCCCTTGAAAAGCACGATCGTATTCAAGATTGGGATAAAGGGGCGACGGGGACGGGACGCCTCACGCTCGCGGCACCCTCGATTACCTTAGTCTCGACGAGTGGGGATCGTGACTACAAGCAACCACGCTTTAGCGATATGGGGCCAGATTACGGTACGGCCGCCTTGGAATCCTCGGGTGAAGGTCATAGTGAAATCACACTTGGGAACGCGAATACGCAAACCATTCGTATTGCGAGCGTCGAGACGGGGACTAACGCCTTGGATAGTCATAGCGACTTCTTAGCGGGAGACGTGAAAGCGTCGGGTCGCGCCGTGATGCTGCGTGCCAATACCGAGATGACCTTTAATGCGGATCGGCTCGAGGCAACGGGTGCGGTGATGGTTGAAGGGGGAGGCCACATGAAGGCCACCCGTCCCGACTCCCTCATGACGATTAAAGACGGGCAGTTGGAAGCCTCGGGCGCGGGCACCGTTGTGGAACTGCAGGGCTTAACCGTTGACAACCATCGCTTCCCATCCCCCAGTGATGATGACGCTGGCGAAATGAAGAAGTACTTAGTTGACACGGCCGTCACCCCCTGGGGTGTGCACGTGAAAGACAAGGCTGTCGTTAAGGTGTTAGGGAATTCTGATATTCAGGTGGACGAAGAGTTTGTCCGCTTGAAGGAGCACTATGAACCCTTCATCAGGGGACCGTTAGAACCCTTGGCTGATCCGTATGGTTTAGAAATTTACGAACAAACCGGGGGCTTTGGCTTAGTGGTCGAATCGGGCGGTACGTTGGACATGAGTGCAGAGAAAACGCGCTCGCTCGTGGGTCCCATGTTTGTGACGGGGGAAAACTCGGTCCTTCGTTATAGCTCCGTGAATGACGCCCAAAGCTTTACGGGTCACGTTATGGCCGAAGACGGGGGTTCTGCCTTTTTGAAGTTCAAAGGCTCGGGCGACAAACCTGCCATGCTCGACATGGCTGTCTTTGATGCGGATGCTGACATTGAGACGGGGGAAATTAAAGTCATCCCCGTGGAAAAAGGGATTCACGTTTCGTTAGATAACGTGCAGTGGAACCTCTTCGTTGAAAACGTCCTTTCGGAATTGGAGATGACGAGCACCGCGCGCATTAACTTTGCGCAAGATGAACCCGATGAAGTGTACGATACGCCGGCTGAGCATTTGGCGATTCGTAAACTCAAGGGCGATGTGCACATTGATCAGTTGGTGGACGTGAAGACGGACCGTAAACTCCCCGGCCGTGGGGAGCACCACGTCTTGCTGGTGAAGGACCCGTCGGAAGCGGACATCACGTTTAACTTTGTCACCTCTAAGACCCGTGAAGAGGGGTACTTCTACGATCCGCTCAAACGTAAGGAAACGGATGATTATTCCGTTCGCTTTGCGACCTTTGGGGCTGAACCCAAGAGCGTGAAGATGGAAAATCCTGCAAGCGGTCCTGATGATACCAAAGAGTACTACATCACCAAAGAAACGTACGACCCAGACAGTCGCTTGAATGGGCGCTACGAAAGTACGGGGGTGGAAAAACGTACGGGGCAATTGGGGCACGACAACGTGATGACCTTCTTTGATGGCGCTCCCATGACCAATTGGGTCTTGAAGATTCGCGAGAAAAAGAAGCCCGATCCTGAAGTCGATCCGCCGCCTGCCGTTGATCCGCCTGGTGGCGAAGTGCCAGCAGGTCCCGATGTGCCGCCGGCAGGACCCGAGACACCACCTGTCATCGATCCGCCGGGGGGCGAAACGCCTGGGGAAGGAACGAAGCCGACCCCAGCTCCAGGCGATCCCGATCCAGGTGCACCGGGTACGCCTGAAGGCCCGGGTACGCCAGCGGGTCCTGATGTGCCAGCGGGACCTGATGTGCCGGCAGGTCCGGATGCGCCACCCGTTCCCGATCCTGGTGCGGTGACGCCGCCCGTTCCCGATCCGGGTGCGGGCACGCCACCCGTTCCCGATCCTGGTGCCGTCACGCCACCTGTTGGTCCGGGTACGGGGACGGTAACGCCTCCGCCCGTTGGGCCTGGTACGGGGACGGTAACGCCGCCTCCGGTAGGTCCCACTCCCGTGGTGCCGGCACTGCCTGCGGTATCCACCGCTGGGGTAGTGAGTGTGCCCACGATGCTTTGGTGGGGCGAGTTGGATAGCTATGATGAACGCGTCGGCGGTCAGCTGGTGAGCCATCAGGATCGCAACCTCTGGGTGCGAGTGCGCGCACAACGCGGTGAATCGAAGGACGCGGTCACCACGCGCGGTGCTACCTTGAATGTCGGGGTAGAGCGTCGTCTCTCGCCCGAATGGAAGGGGGCGCTCGTGGGCGAATTCCAGAAGGGGAAAGCCACGTTTGACCGCTTGGCACCGACGCTACATCAAACGCGTTGGGCTTTTGGGGCAACGGCTACCCGTGAAGAAGACGCTCGCTACTGGGATGTGGTGCTCTTAGCAGGGCGCGATCGCTACACCCTGAAAGGGGCAGGTGAACGCCTCACGATGAAGGCCAACCGCGTGGTGGCATCCGTTGAGCACGGCCGTCGGTTCAATCAGTCCTATGGGTACTGGGAACCGCAAGCGCAGGCCAGTGTGGTCTACACCAAGCTCAAGGACCTCACCTTAGCGGACGGTCGAACGGTGTCGACGAAGCGCCTCACTGGGGTGGCTTTGCGTTTAGGCATCAAGGCCGGTGTCGATAAACCGAACTACAGCGCTTGGGTCCGTGCCGATTTGTTGCCGCGCTTCGGTGGCAAGCAAACGGTAACGGTCTCGGCCGCGGGTAAAGGCTCGGTTGAACTCACGCAAAACGCGTCGGGCCTCGGGTTTGACCTCGGGGTTGGGGGCGCGCGTCGACTCAATCGTGATTGGCAACTCGTTGGTAGCGCCTTTGTCTCGCGTCAGGCGAAAGAAAAGCTTGGCGTGCGGGCTCAGGTCACGCTTCAACGTCGCTTTTAACTAAGCGATAAAAACCCAAAGGGGAGGTGATAGTTTTCGAGCTAACGCCTCCCTTTTTTCACGAATAGGGGCTTCTTAGTGTCTCAGTGCGCGTGATGAAACCACAAAAATCGGGGATTTGGTGAATTTTTTCGAATTATGGAAAGTGTTGTGTAAGAGGGGGTTGGGCGTGGTTGAGTGAGTGGCTTTCGTGTTCACCTCTCTCCGATGGGGGATAAGCACATTACCTTATTCCCGAGTGAATTTGTCGGGAATAGACTGGTCTCAGGTTCAGTGAAGACCCCACTGGGCAACAACTGGGTAGGAATGGGACGGGGCGGATTCACAACGATCCGCTTTGTGTCGAAACGCTTCAGTGTGGGCCTTCATGAGTGAAACAACTTTTTTGGAGATACTCATATGCAATACCAGATCGTTACCGCTAAAGAACGTGGCCTCGGTGAATTCGGGGGCTGGCTTCATTCTCGCCATACGTTCTCGTTCGCGAACTACTACAACCCCAACTTCATGGGCTTTTCGGATTTGCGCGTCATCAATGAAGACCGCGTGAAGGCCCACAATGGCTTTGGCACTCACCCGCATAAGAACATGGAGATTCTCTCCTATGTCTTAAACGGGGAAATTACCCACGAAGACTCCATGGGGAACCGTCGTAAGTTAAAGCGCGGTGAAATTCAGATTATGTCGGCCGGTACTGGCGTGACCCACTCTGAAATGAATGAAACCGATGATGAGCTTCATTTCTATCAGATCTGGATTTTGCCCAATAAAAAGGACGTGACTCCGCGCTATGAACAAAAGACTTTTCCCGACCAGGAAGGGGCGACGTTGATTCTCGCGCCCGAAGCCTCGGGTGAAGACAGCCACTTCAAGGTCTATCAGGACATGCGCTTAGAGCGCCATCAGTACAAGGCGGGCGCTGAAATCACGTTAGACGTCGATAACGCCCGTCGCTACTGGTTCCAGATTGTCCATGGGGATGTGGAAGTAAGTGCTGATGGGGAAGTGATTGGGCGCTTAGGCGAATCGGACGCCTTGGCTCTTGTTGACGCCTCCAAGGTGCGCTTGACGGTGAAGGCGGACACCGAATTCCTTCTCTTTGATTTGCAGTAATCCGTTAGGGGTGAGGATCCGAGATCGAACTTTCAGAGCACCAGGACGCCCGACGGTCTCGGATCCTTTTAAAAATTAAGAAAAAGTGAGGCAAAAGGAAAAGCCGATCGAGGTCAAATGACTCGGTCGGCTTTTCTCTTGGGTTACGCGTTACTTCTTTTTCTTAGGCTGGTGCTCGGCTTCCCAAGCCTTTTGGCGAGGTTTCGCGGCTTTAAGGGCTTCGTCGAGCGCGTCACTCGCGACCTTGTTGAAGCGCCACTGGCTATCCGTTAAGGGCACGCCCTTTTGCCAGAGTAAAGCAGGGATCACCGCACGACGCTTCTTTTGGATGACTTCCACTAAAGCGGGGCGAAGCGCTTGGTGATTGCGTTCGTTTAAGCCCATTTGTTCAGGCAACAGGTCCGAGGGGAGCGTAATGCTTAACGTACGCGTCCCATTGACGTAGCCCAAATCCCAACGTGCACGCGTCACCGTCTGGTCTTTGACCGCACGGCAGAAGATGCTCTTTGGGACCGTTTCCAATACGTCCACGTGACCCGATTGCGCCACTTCCACTAAACGCCCCTTGACGCGGGCCGTTTTCTTTTCAATGGGGGCTTTAAAGTGTAAGCCCACCGGGAAGGCGTTCGATCCTTGGGCGCGCGCCAAGCAATAGGGGGACTTCCCGCTAAAGCGTTGAGTAAAGGCTTCTAAGGTATCGCTCCCCGTGAAACTCGCTTTCCCCGGGATAAAGAGTTCATTGCGATTGAGCGTTAAGGTGGAGCGCCACACGATGGCGCCCTTCGGGAAGACCGCGTCGCTACTTACAAAGTACGCCACGCGCTCAAAGTCCCCCGTGTGCGTCTTTAAAAAGGACTTAATGGGTAAGCCTTCCACCAAGTAGGGTTTGAGCTCGGCCGTTAACACCAAGGGGCTCTTTTCAAAGGTGAACTGAAGGCGATTGCCCTCCATCGTCATGGTGTCGACCTTGACCGGGTCATGAATGTGACCCTTTTCGATCTGCAAAGACGCCCCAGAGCCCCAATGGAGGCTTTCTTGGTGGTGGGCACCGTGGCGCACGGGGACGTATCCCTTTTTCCCCTTCGTTAAGAGAAAGCGCTTGGTGCGCTCCCCATCGAAGTAGTAAATCCCTTCTTGGGTGAGCGCTTCAAAGGCGGACGCGTCAATGGGCACCATCTTCGGTTTTTTGTTCGATGGGGTGGATTGTTCGGAATTAAACGAAAAGTGGGAGGCGCCGGGCGGCAGGCTAACGCAGCCAGCGAGCAGCGTAACCAAGGAGGCTGCTGTGAGAAGTCGCATGGAAAACATGGATAAGTCTCAAAAAAGAAGAGGTAAGAGACGTGTGCGAGTGGGGCAGTGCCCGAACTTTCATGTGGCACACGAAGTGCCTTTAGTATAGAGAATTTCGTGTACTGTGGGCACCCATCCCCTGTTTAGGGAAGTGGGTAGGGGTAAATAAAGAAAAGGTCGGATGAGCCCCTTGCTCATCCGACCTTTATAGACCCCAACAGCGCACACCGGAGATAAAGTGCGTTCGTGTGCAGGCCAAGCCCTGCAACCGGCGATTCCAGTCGACCCCTTGACTGTTTGAGTGAATCGCGTCGCTGTTTGTTGAAATGAATTATGCAGTAAATGAGAATCGTTTGCAAGTAGAGAATGAAAAAAAAGCCCATCAGGAAAACCCGAACGGGACCAATGCCTTGTCACAAGTGGGGTTTTGGCGAAGAAATTTTTTTCAGCCCGTTTTATTTTGCTGTTCGTAAAAGGTGTTGCGACGTGTAAAGCCCATTAAAACCTGTGGGGCAAAATCCAAAGGGGCAAGAAAAAACCGACGCTTCTCGGTTCTCGAGAGACGTCGGTTTTTGTCAAAGGGGTGTGTTGTCACCCCTTTCTTTTCGGTCGAGACTTACTTCAACGCTTCGAAAACGCTAGCGGTAATGTCTTCGATCTTGCCCAAGCCGCTGATGGCGCGGTACTGGGGAGCGTCAGCTGCGCCCGACTTCGCCAAGTCGCTGTAGAAGCCCACCAAGGCTTCCGTCTGGTCATGGTAGACATGGAGACGGTGCTTCACGACATCTTCACGGTCGTCATCACGCTGGATCAAGGGATCGCCCGTCACATCGTCCTTACCTTCCACCTTGGGCGGGTTGTACTTGATGTGATAGGTGCGGCCCGAGATGGGATCAACACGACGGCCCGACATACGTTCCACGATTTCTTCATCGGGAACCTGGATTTCTAAAACGAAATCGATCGGAACGCCAGCGTCACGCAAGGCCTGAGCCTGCGGAATGGTACGGGGGAAGCCGTCGAAGAGGGCGCCATTCTTGGCGTCGTCCTGAAGGAGACGGTCCTTAACCAAGCCGATGATGATGTCGTCGCTCACGAGCTGACCCTTATCCATCACAGCCTTGGCGGCCAACCCTAAGGGGGTCCCTGCCTTAACGGCGGCACGTAACATGTCACCGGTGGAAACCTGAGGAATCCCAAACTTTTCGCAAATAAATTTAGCCTGCGTGCCTTTCCCAGCACCAGGGGGCCCAATCAAAATAAGACGCATACTGACGTTCCTCTAAGGGTTAAGTGACATGTTAGGGGTGTCATCCCCCACATTGATTAATCAATAATTTTAACGTTTCAGCCCAGGGATGTAAAACCCGAGCGGGATTTAGCCTTGGGCGCGCGCACGAAAGAGGGCGCGTACATGATTTAAATCGGCTTCGGTGTCGACGCCGGGCGGCAGGGCCTCGTCGAGCACCATCACCGCAATACGTTCCCCGTAGTAGAGGGCACGCAATTGCTCCAAGCTTTCCAGCTTTTCAAGGGGCGCTTGGGCTAGACGCGGGAAGCGACGTAAAAACCCGGCACGGTATGCGTAGAGCCCCAAATGGTGAAGGGCTTCAAAGCCGTCCGGCAACGACGCCTTCGTCTCACGGAAGTGGTCGCGCGGCCACGGGATCGGGGCACGCGAAAAGGTGAGGGCCGTGTTGTTTTTATCAAGCGTCACCTTCACGACATTGGGGTTTAAAAAACTCTCCACATCGCGGATGGGATGCGCCGCCGTTGCCATCGCGCAGTCAGGGCGGCTCAACAAAAGGTCTGCCACCTCGCGCACAATGTGCCCCGGCATCAACGGTTCATCCCCTTGGAGGTTAACCACTACGGCTTGGTCATCCAGGCCCAGCTGCGACACCGCTTCACTTAAGCGATCCGTCCCCGTCGGGTGATCGGGCTGCGTGAGGATGACGTCAATGCCTTTGGCTTTAACGACTTCGTAGACCGAATGGTCGTCCACCGCCACCACAACGCGCTCGGCCCCGGCTTCGCGGGCAGCTTGCGCCGTGCGCACGACCATGGGTTCGCCTTCAATATCCGCTAAGGGCTTGTTGGGAAGACGGCTCGATTTGAGGCGGGCAGGGATGATGACGGTAAAACTCATGACGAATAAAAGTAGGGTGAGACGTTATTGAAGGTCGCGTTGCGCATCACGCAGGGCTTCGGCGGCCGCGGCCCCCGGGTGCTCTGGCGTTAAGAGGGTTTCCACTTCTTGGGCGCTTAACTTTCGGGCTTGACGCACGAGCATATTGGGTAAACGCCCCTTGGCTTCAAAGCCCAAACGGCAGGGCGGGCAAACCAATTCTTCCGTTGCCGCCGAGAGCACTAAACGGCCTTTACAGTGCGGGCAAACTAAGCGATCTAAAAAGTCGAGCTTCATAAGGCGTCTCAAATGAGGATTTTGTTGCATTTAATTTTAGCGAAATCCCTATGGAAAGTCGGATAATTTGCGCGAGACCTCTCCCGTTTTGGAGGGGAAAGCTAAGGCGGGGACTGCTACACTAAGCGGACTTTGCCTAATTCGAAGCGGGCTGGACTCGGGCGAGAGGGTGTTCTTCCCTTGTCTCCCAGACGTTATCCCCCGCTTTGACACGTTTGAGAAATGAATGTTTAAACAACGAAAAACTTATTCGCTCTACGATGCGCCCAAGCGCTCGCGTCGTCCTGGCACCTTATTGACGGTGTTATTGACGGCCGCTTGGTGGACGCTCGTCTTTGATATTCCGTACTGGACTCGCTTGGCCCAGGCCGCCCCGGATGGGTCGTGGCAGATTCCCTTGGTCTTCGGGACGTTTTTGTTTTTGATGGCCACCACCATTTTGATGGTGCTCTCCTTCTTACCGCGCCCCGTCTTTAAGGGGCTCTTAACGGTGTTGGCGGCCCTGGGTGGGACGGCCTGCTGTGGGGAATTGTTCTACGGCACCGTGATGACCCCCAACATGATGCGTAACGTGTTGGCGACGAATTCGGGCGAAATGGCCGGGTACTTTAGCCTGCGTACGGTCTTTTGGTGGATGGTGATTAGTCTGCCGCCCATGATTCTCGCGTGGCTCTGCGCCCCGAAGCGTCGTGATATTCGCTGGGGGTGGTTAATGAAGGCAGCGGGCGCCCTCTTGGCCTTTATCTTAGGTATCGCGATGGTGGCCTTGAACTTCCAAGACTTTGCTGGGATTAACCGCTCCGACCGCACCCTTCGCTACTACATCGCTCCCTTGAACGTCATCTGGTCCACGGGGAAAACCTTCGTGGAGGATGACAATCCCGATGAAGTGCGAGATCGCTTGGTGTTAGACGACGCGCCCACGATGACTATTACGCCCAAAGACCCGACGGTGTTCGTCGTGATGGTGGGGGAAACCACCCGCGCCGCGAACTGGGGCTTGAGCGGGTACGAACGCGATACGACGCCGGAACTTAAAACCTTGGACGTGATTAACTTCACGGACTTAACGTCTTGTGGGACGAGCACCGACGTGTCGGTTCCTTGCATGATGAGCCGTGTGGGTCGTGCCAACTACGATCGCAAGCAAATCCTCAAGGAAGAAGCCTTGCCGGCACTTTTAAAGCGTGCGGGCTTTGATGTGATCTGGGTCGACAACCAAGGGGGCTGTAAAGGCGCTTGCCAAGGGGTGACGTCGTTGAGTCCCAAGATGACGGAAGAATACTGCGCGTCCGATAACGAATGCTTGGATGGGGTCTTTATCCCCGAGTTGCAGCGTATTTTGGCGGGGCTCAAGCCCGAGAAACCCACGGTGGTCTTTTTCCACATGATGGGGGCGCATGGCCCGAAGTATTTTGAGCGTAGTGACGCCGCTCGAAAGGCCTTCTTGCCTGAGTGTGACGACGCGGACTTGACGAGCTGTGAGCGCTCTACCATCGTTAACGCCTTTGACAATTCCGTTCGCTACAGCGACTGGGTGATGGCGAGCTTGATTCGTGAGATGAAGGCGCGTCCCCATTTAAACGCCGGGCTTCTCTACATGAGTGACCATGGCGAGAGCTTAGGGGAAAAGGGCTTGTATTTGCATGGCGCTCCCTTGATGGTGGCCCCCAAAGAGCAAACCCACATTCCGGGGTTCTTGTGGATGAATCCCGCCTTTCAGTCGACCTATCAGGTGAACCTCAAGGCACTGGACGCCAAGAAGGATACGGCGTTAAGCCACGACAATCTCTTCTCGACCGTCTTAGGGCTCTTAAAGGTGAAAACCAAGCCGTATGACGCGAAATTGGATATCACGTCGAGCTTCCCTGAGAAGTAAGACAAGAAAGCCCGCTGGAGCCCTCTATAAGGCCAGCGGGCTTTTCTTTACCCCAAAAGAGAACGCCCCCGAGGGAACAGCCTAAACTACGGGTTACCTGCTCTATAAGATCCCGAGTTTGCGGGATACCGACTC
>JAHHRF010000021.1 GCA_020025955.1 Sutterella sp. | reverse complement strand
TCACCCAAGCGTTAACGACGTCCTTTCTGGACGTCGTTTGCCTATCGGACGGTGTGCTCACCCCGATTGGCCGCATTCGTGCGTCGGTCGTACCCGTCCTTAAAGGTTTAAAGGGCATCACGGTGGAGGACGACAGCCTCCTTTTGACCCCCGCCACTACGTTAACGGCGCTCTTCGCTGACATCTTTGCTGAGGTTCGGGCAAAGGGCCTGTGCCCCACTCGTTCGCCCGAGCCTTTAGATGTGCGAGACCGTCATGGCAACGCCATTGCCCAAGCCGATCGGGCGCTCTTTCGCGTCTTGGGGCTCCACACGCAAGCCGTACGACTCGTGGGAGACGAAACGTTTCCCCAGTCGATTCCCCTGGGGAAACGTAGCTCCGTGAAGCGAGTGGGCGCTGGTCTTTGGGACAATCTCGCCGCAGGGCTCGTGGGCGCAGGCGAAACCCTCACCGAAGCCCTCATTCGCGAAGCGAAAGAAGAGGCGGGGCTCACGATTGACCCCGATGCCCTTTTTTACATCGGCTCCTTTGAAGCCGAACGCGAAGACACCTTTGGGCTTTTGCGCGAAACCACGCACGTCTTTAAAACGACGGGGGCGTTAGAGGCCCCCATCAATCAAGATGGCGAAGTGGAAGAATTTTGCGTAACGCACCCAGAAGAGGCCCTCGCGCGCATCGAAGCGGGCACCTTAATGCCGGAGGCCGCCAAAGCCCTTTTAATGGCCTTAGCCCATTAAAACGAAGAGCCCTGAGTCCAGTGACGCAGGGCTTTTTCTTCGGGTGCAAATTACGCGTAACGGGCTTTCAAGGCCGCAACGACATCGACGTCTGCGGGCAACCAGTCAGGGGTGTCTAATTCAGCGGGCGTTAACCACATCGCCCCCTCATGCTCTAAGAGCGTTAAGGTGCCCTCAACGATTTTTGCCATAAAGCAATGCATGGTGAGGTGAAACGTGGGGTAGTCGTAGTCCACCGTCGTCACAAAGTCCCCCGTCTCAATCGTCACGGCTAACTCTTCTTGGATTTCTCGCACCAAGGCGTCTCGAGGATTCTCACCGGCTTCAATCTTGCCGCCCGGGAATTCCCACCCGCCTTGATAGTCACCATAGCCGCGTTGGGTGGCGAGCAGTTTGCCGTCTTTTTCAATAATAGCGGCCACAACTTCGATGGTTTTCATGGGGTTCTTTCCTTTCAACGAAGACTCAGCGCTTCCGTTAAGATTGAGCCTGTGAGTCCCTTAAGTTTTCTAAATTGGAAGCTCGATGACGTATACCGACCAGTATGTCAATTTTGACCTTGATCTCTACCAAACCTTGATGCGCACGATTGGTGCCTTATCGCGCCTGTCGTCCAACAATGATGCGCCTTATATCAACTATCGTTTGGCAGAAGGCGGGTACATGCGATGCGTTCCCGAAGAGAACTACGAAGACTTAAGCCGTCACGACAACTCCTTTGATGTGATGTTGTGCGTGAATAACCTTCGTCTGGGCGTAGGGATTAAAACCTTCTTGGCTAAACCCAACGGGCGCAGTGTCGAAAAGGTGGCGGAATTCAACAGCCAGAATGCGACCTACAAATTTAGCAGTATGGAAGACGATGTGCTGATGAAAACAGTCGCCTCGCTTCGCAACAAGCGCGTCATTTCCGATGCCAATGCCTTTGACATCGAAGTGGCGCAGTCTTTCTATTCTTGCTTAATTCGTGAGCCAGGCGTCTTAAAGATCTACGAATTCGATTATCCCCTCATCGACGAACACAATCTTCAACTCCTCAAGTCGAGTGGCGCCACGATTAAGTTCACGGACGGTCGTCACTTCTACACCTTTAGTAAATCCAAGAGCGTTTTATTAAAGGAGTTTAACTACGCCGACTTAAAGCCCTTGGCGAACTTTGATGTCACCATCTATGACGATCCGATGGAGTTGATCATCTTGTTTGGTGAACTCTTGGAAAAGCGTGCAACGCAAAGTGCCCAGCCAGAGGACCCCGTCACAACGACGGTGCTGAATCCACCCCCGTCTGGTCGCGACACCACGGGGCTCGCCTTTGTCACCAATACCCCAACGGGGGGCGAAAGCCCTAAGCCCGATTGGACCTCGGACCCGATTCATCAAGCCCTCATGAAGCGCTTAGCAGAGAAACCAAAGCCCTCAGTGCGAAACCTCCCCTATGTAGTCTTGCCCCTTTATTCCACGCGCAAAGATGGGAAGTACGTCCCTGAGAAGTCGGGGCTTAATCAGTGGGCAGCGGGGGGACGCAAACGTGAGTTTGGTGAAAGTTACATCCCGGTGCCCGTCTTAATTCGT
Source organism: Sutterella sp. (assembly GCA_020025955.1). Taxonomy (GTDB): domain Bacteria; phylum Pseudomonadota; class Gammaproteobacteria; order Burkholderiales; family Burkholderiaceae_F; genus Sutterella. The sequence continues at coordinate 25,570 of JAHHRF010000021.1, read as the reverse complement.
GACTTCACGCAAGAGACGGACTTCTTCAAGTATTTCTATGAAGACGACAAGCACGGCGACCCACAACTTCGCTGTGAGCCCTTTACGTTAACGTTACCCAATGGCGATCACGTTGGGAGCAAGCTCTGTCAGCAAGGCCCCAAAGCCCTCATGAGTGAACATAACGTGGACCTCTCGGGGTGGCTCTATCGCATCATTGATGGCTCGGATGAGGCAGCGAAGGACCGCTTCCAAACGCGACGCGTCTACACCTATCAAGACTTGGTCGACATTGGCAAAGACAGCGTCTTAATCGAAAAGCTCAGTGACGAACACTATCGCATGACGGTGTTACCGATTGGCGCCTACGATCTCTTTAAAGAACGAATAAAGGCAGGAGAACGTCCCCTGCCCTTATCGGATTTCTTAAGTGAGCTCGCTCCCGCCGAGACGGAAGAAGACTACAGCGAATTCGAAGATTAACCCTTCAATGCGGTCTGAATGGCTTCGGCAATACGTCGAACCACGGGGACCGCAACGGAGTTCCCTGCTTGCTTGTAGAGGTGACTACGCCCCATGCCGGCGGGGAACTTGAAGTCTTTCGGGAAGCCCATCAAGTTAAAGCATTCACGCGGGGTGAGCTTACGAATCCCGTCGTCTGCCTTGAGTAACGGAACGTTGTGACCGCCCGTACCCATGTTGGCCGTTAACGTCGGGCACATGTTGGACTTGTTCTCACGCACGTACACACGACGCCACTGGTAGAGCGTATCCTGGCGCGTAACGGCTTCTTCTACCTGCGGGTAGCACTCGTACTTCTCCGCCGTGTAGTAGAAGGCTTTTTCCTGAGGCTCCGTAAAGTCGATCAAGTCCTTTAAGGTCGTGGTCAATTCCACAGCGTCCGGGAATTCGAAGCGATCATGAGCAGCCTTATCCTTGAAGCCGACGATATAAATACGTTCACGGTTCTGGGGCAAGTTGCCGTAGTCACAGGCATTTAAGACACGATGCTTAACGTGATAGCCCGCCTGGGCCAAATGCTCGCAAATCACCTTGAAGGTATTGCCCTTGTCATGACCGACTAAGTTCTTCACGTTTTCTAAGAACACGACTTCCGGCTGCTTTTCAAGCCAAATACGTTCGAGCTCAAAGAAGATGTTGCCACGGGCATCATTAAAGCCTTTGCGGTAGCCAGCCACCGAGAAGGCCTGGCAAGGAAAGCCCGCCACGAGCACATCAAAGTCAGGGATCGACTTGGCTTCAACCTTGTGAATGTCTTCCGTCAATAAAACCGAATCAAAATTCGCGCGGTAGGTTTGAGAGGCTTTTTCGTCAATTTCATTGGCCCAAATAACCTTGAAGCCGGCTTGTTCAAAGCCTTGATCGATACCTCCTACGCCTGCGCAGAAACTGGCAACTTTTTTCATTTTTTAACCCAAACGAGATCCAATGCTCCTAATTCTACTCAAGTAGTGCGTTAATTAATGACGCACTTAAGCATTGAGTTTGAAATTCCTTTAATAAAGGACAGCTTTCTAAAGAAAAAGTGGGAAATCCCTCGGATTGCCCACTTCCTCTTCGTCGTTAGTCTCGAAGTTCGTAAACGGACTCAAAGTCGCGTCCGTCAAAGGAGAACTCGCGATCCAGTACTTCCTGGCACTTCGCTTGACGACCAAACATGCTGATCATGAAGTTACCCAGGTTACGACGGATGATCGCATCCACGTCATAGGCCATATCGACCAACTTATTCATCAACTCAGCCGAGGGCTCTTGACGACTCCAGATGCGGTCCCAGTGCATGTCGTCCCCGTAACGCTTACCCAACAAGGCAATGGTGTAGACCACGGCAATACGCGGGTTCTTGATGGGGTTGGTCTTGGAGCGCGTCACCGCCTTTTGTAAGGCCTTAAATAAAATCCACTGCGAGATTAAGGCCTGAGCCTTTTCCTTGGAGATTTCATACTTGGTGTACGGATCAAACTCAAAGAACGGATCCTCACGAACGGCCTCACAGAAAACCGAGAAGGCTTTTTCCTTACCGGCGGCACACGTACGAGCGTCCCCGCTCCATGCCACATACGCCAGGGCCAAGTCGTCCTTAGCGAAGAGCTTCGCTTTGGGGTAAAGCGCATTGAAATTATTCACGGCCACACGATTGCCCTTAATGCGCATGAGTTCGGCTTGATAGAGCCCGCGAGCGCGTTCATAGAACCAGCAGTCATTCTCGGGCGTGCGCATCTTGTTGACCACGTCACCAAAAGCCATTTGGAAGGGGTCATTGGCCGACAAGTCGGAGCGCTTCACCGCGTTTTGCGAGTTGGCCGTGGACGAAATCATCTGACGGAATTGCGCACGATCATCGTCCGTCATCGACTTACGACTCACCACAATCTTCATGGGCACACGAAGCTTGGCTAAGTTTTCCAGAATCTGCTCTTCGGAGATACGTCCCAGCTTCTTCGAATTACGTGCACGCAACCAGGCGTTATAAATGCTCGCCGTCGTCTGCCCCCCGTTAATGATCTGAATGCCTTCTAAGGCATAGAGCTTCCCATCACGGTAGTCGGCGTGGTCTGCCGAGATCACCAACCCGTTGTTGTACGCCAAGAAGCGAGACGGCGCGTTTTCGATCGTCTCTAAAATCCCTGCATTAATGCGACCTCGGTCCCCAAGGTAAGCACGCACGTTGGCAGCCACAATGGCCGTCCCGTGGTTGGAGTAGAGCTGCGAGAGGATCGAGCCCGAAACCCAGGAGAGAATGCAGTCGTAGTCCTGGTCATCGTGAGCGGGCAGCATAACCCCTTCCACGCCACCAATATTGGTGAAGTCTTGGTTGATTTCTACCTTGCCGCCACGCAGGTCTGCTAAATACTTCAAGTCAACAATCGACGACGTGCACTCCACCCCGTCGAAAACGACACGACCATGCTTCTGCTTGCCGGCAAAAACGCGATTCGTCAGCATCCAAGAACGAATCGAGACAATCTTGCCTGCCTCAGCCAAATAACCAATACGCTGAGCGACCTTGTAGCTCGGGTGGCTGGAACTCATCTTTTCCTGCAACTTCCCGCTCTTAGCGTTGGTGTAGAAGCGGAACATCTGGTCGTACATCGACTTGTAGTTTTCACCCGTCATCTCTTCAAAGCCATCACGGGCCTTGTAGTCGGAACCAAAGAGATGGAGTTCATACAAGCCTTCGCTCCCAGCACAGCGAAAGAGCGCGGAGCCCCAAATGTCGACTTTGTGACGCCCGATATTGCCTCGGAAGGCGTGCTCAAAGAAATGTTCGTCCGACTGTTGATCCTGAGGAATGGAGATCACGGCTGCCTCTGCCAAGTGGTCAATCACCATATGGGCAAAGACATTTTCTGGATACAGCACTTCATCCTCAGAGGCGAGCACTTTCTCATTGACTTCATCATCAATGGCTTCGCTCGTCTCTTCTAATTTGACCGCCTGTTCTGCGATTAAGTCCTCAAAGGCCTTCGACATAGTGTTTCCTTTTTAAGAAAGGGCGTTATTCAATAATTCTTCAAAGTCTTGCTCGCGCGAGGGTGGCACTACGCGGTGCCAGCCATCAACGAGCAGAATTTCATACTTAGCACTCACGATCCCAGGAACGGTGTGAGGCACAAGACGCGGAACGGTATTCGCGTCAAATGCACGAACGCTTAGCGCTAAAAAACTTTGCAACGTTCGGGTTTGGCGCTCTGGGTTAAAGCCATAGCCCAGCACCTTCGACTTAAATTTGGCTTGGGTTTCCACTGTCTTGAAACGGTGAGTTAGGCGCTCCACTAAATCAGCTACCGTATCCCCCACGTCAGCCGGCTCCAACTGCACGGCAAGAAGGCTAAGCCTGGGATAGTGCGTCGTATCGAGCTCTTCTAAGCTCTCAATTCGCACTTGAATGGGATCGGGCTTCGTGACGGCTTTCACTTCCCAAGCCCGACCCTCTCGGAAATAGAAGTCATGGCGATCCGCCAATTCTCCTTGCCAGATTTCGTCAATCAGAGTCTCATCGCCTCCAGCGTCCAGCCAATGCTGTAAAACCGTGAGTTCTGCAAAGAGCTTCGCTTCTCTAGCCTTTGAGAAGCCCACTGCGGAGGCTTTCATGAAGCGCTGCCAGGCTTCAATGCGTTTGACCACCATCTCAGCGCACTGGATGGGCGTGAGCCCATCGCAGTCCGAGGCGAGAGCCACCAAGTCCGAAGAAAAGAGGCTAAAGAAGGACTCATCCTCAATACGGTTGGTGACTTCCAGCACGGTGCTTTGGTCCTCAACTCGCGTCTGACATTCAAACCCTTCGGTCGAGGTTACTTTGAGCGGCCACAAATCCCCAAACTCAAAGAGGATGCGCATTTCACGCGACTCGCCTCGAGCAAAGACCACGCGAAAAGGCGAAGACTTGACGGGGAATACTTCCCCTTCGCCCAAGTCTTCCCAAAAGGTACGAATCAGCTCTAAATCAAATTTACGAGACGTCATTCCTCTTTACCTCTTACTCGTCATCCACGTCTTCGTCATCGTCCTCGTCGTCAATGAATGGACTCACCGTCGAATTAAACGTCGACAACCCCACCGAGTGGTCGACCATCGAACGAGGCGTCCATAAGTAGAAGGACACCACGGGCACTTCCGATTCGCCTGCGTGACGCTGAAGGGCGTCAAGCCCTGAGCACGGTCCTTTCAACTTGGGCGAGATGAGGTAAAGAATCAAATAGCCCGTCGCTGGATCCTTTTTCCCAGCCACCGCGCGAACGGCTCTAAAGAGGTCCCCTCGAGCGACGCCATCCACCTCTCGACTAGCCTCAACTTCGCGTTGCGCTTCGAGGGCAATATCTTCTGGCACGCCCACGTATTCGTGACCGCCCGTCTTCAACTCTCCTAACGCGATCGAATCAATGTCGGTCGTAAAGGGCATCGAGCCGGCCACCTTACGCTTGGGGAACTCCACCCCAAAGCTGTTGGCTTTCGACGCACGCCCTGGTAAAAACACGTTCCAACGCGTTAATTCACCCGACTTTTGAACTCGTTTGATGTAATCCACAACCCCAGCAATATGCTGATTACTGCAACCAGAGGCTTCTTGGTAGGCCGTTAAAAAGTCTATGACAGCTTGAGCAGGCACACTCTCCCAGGCGCGACCATAGGGCATCGTCGTGTCCGTCAGGAAGGAGGCCTGAGTAAAGGTTCCGAGTTCATAGTCAGCAGAGGCATAACGCAGGGGATAGCCCTTCAAGAGACGATAAAAATCGTGAGCCACCTGAAGGTTATTCGTGAGCGTTTTTTCATCCATGCTGAAGTTACGTTGCTCACAAGTGGCGTCGCTAAAACTCAAGCGGGCTTCCTTGGCGTTGCGCATCTTCGCGCCCGAGGTCACCATCAAGTCTTTATGGGTCAGAATCCCTAAGCGGTAGTTTTCAGGCGTGCGATGTTTACTGCTCATCGCATCGATTTGCCCTTCAAAGTCAATGCACGCTTCGGTAATGGCACGGAAACGATCCACCAACAAGGGCGTCGTCACCAGACGGCACAAGTCCACATAGCCATTGCGATACCCAAACCAGCGACCCATCTGTAAGAGCGTGTCGTACATACGGGTCGTACGCAAGAAGAAGCTCACACAGAGCCCCGGCAACGTTAACCCGCGTGAGAGCTTATTGCCCCCGACATAAATGATGTTGCGACCATGCGGACGCTCAAAGGACTCTTCCGTGGGCTCAAGCTTCGCCAAGTACTTGCTTTCCCCATTGATGCACTGAATGGAGAGGTCCTCTAAAACCGCTTCAATTTCAGGGATCAATTCCTCAAACGTTTTCGGCAATTCCCAGTTCGAACTCATCAAGACCGCTTTATCCAGCGTCTGCATACGAGCCGTCACCTTGCATTGCTCATCAAATACCGCTTCAAGCGCCTCCAGGGCCGGGGCACGCTGTGCGGACGAGCCATAAAGGAAGACTTCACGAAGGGGTTCTACAAAGTCTGTAAACGCCTCGGCAATGACATCTTGCTCTTTCACTAAGTAGGAGACGTGCACGAGCATCCCCTGCTCTAACACGGGGGCTTCGTTTTCGTCGACATCCTCCCACTTTTCGGGATAGGTCAGTTTGTCGCGCCACTGTCGAATCGCAGCAGAAATCAAGAATTGATAAACCGCGCCCTTACATTCCATGGGCAAGTCATTCAACAGCAAGGGTTCACGCTGCGAGCCACGCCCCGTCTTCACCAACATCTTTTCCGTTTGGGTGGAAACGGGGATAAAGAGCTCTAACCCCTTATCGTCTCGATTATTCCCAAAGAACGCTTCGGGACCGAAGTAGTTCCCCGGGGCGGGCAAACGCACAATAAAGTCACGCGGGAACAGATCGTCACCGAGTTCACTATCGGAGGCGCGCGCATCAATTAAAACGTTGGCAAAGGGCGTTGCGGTGTAGCCGACAAAGGCCACGCGGTTAAAGAGTTTGACCAAACGACGTACGTCTCGATTGATGGTCGAGACATCGTATTCGCGCGTATTAATGGAGGCCTGATCCGCTTCGTCGTCGATGATTAACGCTGGTAAGTTTCGAATCTTGTCGTTTTGCAAAAAGCCCGTGAGCTTACGCAAAACATCCGTATTTTTCTTCACCACGAAGAGGATCGGATCGTTAGAGACGGTTTGACCTCGGAAGTCTTCATCCGTATAGGTCGCAGACTCTACGGCACGGTGTTCGTTGTAGTCACCATCGAGACCAATGCCGCAGAGCAACTTCTTTTCCGTCGTGGCATTGGCTTTGTTGTCGGTGAAGCAGTAGCGATGAAAGCCCACATACTCTTTATCCAAACGCTCTTGGGTTTGGTTGCGCAAGTCATTGTGAATCCCCGAGAGCACAATGACGACCTTGTAACCAAAGTCCGTGGCTTTCGAAATTAAGGCCGTAAAGTTCCCCGTTTTGCCACTTTGCACCTGCCCCATCACGAGCCCCGTCTTGCGGAAAGCCTCTTCGTTATCAGGCAAAAGAATATGACGCAACACGGACGAGCTTTGGCGATCCATGGCGTCCACGGTCGCTTCCGGGTAACGCTCCAAAAGGTTCTTCTTTAAAAGAGTCCAGTGATAGCCATTGCAGATCAGAGGGGGTTCCTCGTCATCCGTGTTGTTGAGACTCACGGGGACTTCTTTTTTCATGAAGTACGCACTAAAGAGACTCGGCAACCCAACGCGCTTGGCTTTCTCAACGATGGCACGTTGTTCGGGCGTCAAGATAGCTAAAACCTGTTGCCCCTCTAGGCTCTTCCACGTGCGCTCCCAGTGCTGTTCGATGAGGTCCATCACCATCTCGATCGACTCCAAGCCGTGACGGTCCTTTTCTAAGATGCGCTTAACATCTGTCGTCGTCTTTTCATAGACCTTGCCCACAAGGCCATGAGACAACAGGGGCAACGAAGAAATCTCAAACACTTTACTCTCCTAAGAGTTCTGAGACAAAGTCCCAGTCTGCAAACGGTTTCTGATATTTCAAAATGGAATCAGCCATCTCTTTCCCAAAGGTTTTCACCATCTGGGCATGCGCGACACTAAAGGCTTTTCGCGCCTCGGGGCTTACGGTCTGAAACATCGACTTTTTAACTTCGGTGGGGTGTGAGAGCGCCAAGAGCTCTAAGTAACCCGATAAAAGTTCAGGCGTTAACTTCCCTGACTTCACTTGTTCGTACAAGGTTTGAATGAACGGATCCGTGACGTTAACCAGGACAGGTTCCCCTCGACGCGCCTTACTCCATAAGGTAGAACGCTCCGAGGTGACACGCTTTTGCTCTCCCGAGCCCACATAGAGGTTTTCCGAAATCGTTCGAACCTGGGCCGCGTACTTGATGAGCCAATCACGAATATCCTGCGGGGGCGTTGCCGTGGATTTGCGAATATCGATCTTCCACTCGGTATCACTTTGGTTTTCAAAGTCAATACGGATTCGCGCAAAGCGGAAACATTCCGAGGCTTTAAAGCCAGGGAGCCCAAGCCACCCGCCCGTACAAATCAAGCGTCGACCTCGGTAGATGAAGAACCCTTGTAAATTCAGGGCATCCTCTGGACCAAAGAGCTCTTGCTTGGCTGCCTCCTTTTCTGGCAACACATAGCACTGCATCGTCACCGATGGGTGCTTACTGGTAATGGGCCAGTACACCTCCGGGAAGTCGCGAGGCTTACCCGGGTCGTTACTAAAGAACGGATCCCACCCTTTGATCGCTTTATTGTTGAAGTAAATCTTTAAAAGCTTATCTTCCAGGAAGCGATGGAAGGTGAGTTGCAAGTGTTGACGCAACGGAACAAAGGTGTTGGTCCATTGAACGGTCGTGGCACCCGGCGCCATGGCAGGCACTCGGTCTAAGCGCTCCCAAATCACCAACGTGCCATGCTCACCCAAGCGAGCCATGATGCTCTCCTCGGGCAGATCAGCATTATCTCGAAGCTTCCACTCATCACTATTTTGTAAATAGTCCAAGTCCCACGTGAAGCTAGAGAGCTCCCCGTCCTTTCGAGAAACGACCGTTAATCGGCGGCACTGCGAGAAGGACGCGGTCTTTAACCCCAAGCCAAATCGACCGAGATCGGAGACTTCACGGGTTTCACGTGGCGAAATCGCGCCCAGGGCCATCGCCTTGATGAGCTCTTGACGCGTCATCCCCTCGCCATCGTCCGCGATCACAATCTTGCCGTTACTGCCATCACGGTCTTGCAACGTATCGATGTAAACCGTCGTGGCCTTAGCCGAAATACTGTTATCAATGATGTCCGCGACCGACGTCGATAAGGTGTACCCCATCCCACGAAGGGATTCGAGCAACGCCTTAGCGCTGGGCGGCAACAAAATGTCTGAATTGTGCTTAGCCATGCAAATCCTTCGTTATGAGTGGCATCGAATGCTCTTCAACTTATCGTCGGCGTAGAGTTTCAACGCTCTAAAGAGCTCTACTGTGGACTCGTCATTGTCAACATGCGCCATCAAGCTCTTCGTGTTTAATAACTCTTGAGCCTCAATAAAGCGCTTCACCAAATCTGACGGGAACGGCAAACGATAGAGTGCTTCGTAAATTACTTCACGTTCATGACTCGTACAGCCCTTCATCTGAACACGATCCAAAGGACTCTCTTCGTCTTCATCCTCAGACGTTGGAACATGCGGCTGAATCGAAGGCGTAGTCTCCGAGTCGAGTTCAACGGTTAATGCCGATGGAACGACAGGACGAACCGTCGAATAGGGTTCAGTCTCCAGCATCCCTAAGGACGGCGCAAAGACCTCTTCATCCTCTTCGTCATCGCTATCCTCATCATCTTCATCGTCACCTAACGACGGAATGCTAAAGCTGTCGTCATCGTCATCCTCATCGTCGTCTTCCGTAACCGGATTCCCTAACGATGGAATGCCGATCTCGTCTTCCTCTTCTTCATCCTCGTCGTCCTCTACGGTGCGTTCTTCAGGATGATCGACCTCGACCGTTTCGGGGAGCGAAGGGACAGTAACTTCTTCCTCTTCGTCTTCTTCAGCCTCTTCGACCTCTTCCGCTTCCTTTAAGTCAGGTTTTTCAGCCACCTGTACTTCAGGTGCCGTCACTTCCTCGTCGGACGATTCCTCTTCACTTTCATTGTGCTTTTTAGCGACGACCCAAACCTTCGGAGCGCCAATCTCTTCGAACAACTTGGCGTAATACTCCGACCCCATGATCCTGGCGAATTGCGACAAATTAACACCATAACGCGTTACCGCAGACGGAGAAAGCCCGGCTCTGAGATAGTCGACAATCAGTTTCGATTCAATGGTTGTGATCGCAAAGAGTAAGTCATCTGGAATTGTCCTGGGGTTTGCTTGAGCCCAATGAAGAATGGCCTGCTTTCGCGCATGCCTCATTGCCTTGCACGATGGATCGAGTCGGTTGTCCATGTAGAAGACGTTAACGACATTTCGAGCACCGCGCCCCAGCAACCAATTGAAGCTAGCAACGTGATGCAAGTTCGCGGTCATCTCTAAGAGATTCATCAGCTCAGAGCACGCATGGAAGTGATCGGGATGCGTCACCAAATACGCCAACAAGGCTTGTGTCGTCCCGCGTTTTACCACCGACTCCAGCGAAAGATCGCTTACCTCTTGGACCAGTTTGACGAAGTCATCTTTCTCAGTGTCGTAGCCACAGCCCTTAAAGTAGAGCCAGTCAGTAATCATGTCCGAGTTAGCGGGATTGGCTTCGCGCACTTGCTCAATCAAAGTGTCATCAATCCAAGTCTTGTCATGAATCAGATAGAAGAGATGCACCATCAACTGGAAGTGCCCCGCTACGGCTGCGTCTTCAAGTTTCTTGGCATAGCCAAGATCTTCGTCTCGCAAGCGGCTGGACTCAGCCAACTTTGAGGCTTCGAAGGCCGATTTCTCTTCCTCCTCTATCTGTTCCTCTTCGTCTTCAACTTCCTCTTCGACTTCTTCGTTTTCTTCAATTTGTTCTTCAGCCACCTCTTCCTCTTCAGGCTGTAGCTCAGAGGTAGGCTCATCGTCAACTGACTCTTCAATGACCGGTTCAGCTTGAATCTCTTCCTTCTCAGCGTCGCCATCTAACTCAAGCAAAGCGGGCGCAACGGGTTCTGCCTCTTTTTCAGAGACATCTGAAGTGGGTTCCTGAGGCGCGCTGAATTCCTCTGCGAGGTGCTCAGGCGATGACGAGGTTTGACTGTTTTCGTTCGCTTGGACCAGCTGTGTTTTGTAATACGTCGATTGACTCGTTACAGCCAAATCCATCAAGGTTTCGCCTTGATCGGTTTTTGCGTCCAAACGCAGCCCCGCGTCGATATAGTCATCGATCACACGAGCTTCAATCGTGGTTATTGCATAGAGCAATTCATCAGGGATTCGCTTCGGATTTGCTTTGACTCGAGCGACGAGACGTTTCTTCCAATCACGCATCACATAGTCAAAGACCTTATCGTGATTTTCCGTCGCACGGTTGTCTTTGAGCTTATTAGGGGCACCATGAGCAAGGAGCCAATTAAACCCAACCAAAAAGCGTTCTTGTGTCGCCCATTCCAGCAGATTAGTGCTCCACTGGATCTGACCAAAATGCTCTGGATTCACCGCCAAATACGCGAGCAAAAACCTAACATCACCACGCTTAACAATGGCTTCTGCCGTCGCCTCACGTGCGATAGCCATACGTTCCACAAACGGATCGTTATGCTCTGAGTGACCGCAGTCCTTCATATAGAGCCAATCCACAATAAGGTCGCCGTTTCGTAATTTTTGTTTACGAACGTCCTGAATCAGCGTCTTAGAAATTTGACTCGTATCCTGTACGCGATAGTAGCGATACACCATTAAATGGAAGTCACCCTCTAAGGCCGCCTCTTCGAAAAGCTTATGGCTAATCCCTTCGTCGATCTCATCGTCCTCGAAAACGCCCTCAACCACGGCATCTCGTTTAGAAATGGTGGCATCCTGTTCTTCTTTTTCAGACTGGGATTGAGCCTTCGCCTTGTCCTTACACTCTCCCTCACTGGAGAGAAAGCCATAGATCAAAGGCTGTTCAGCATTACCCACCAACACCAAGCGGGGACCACCCTCTTTATCTATGACATAACGGTTGGCACCCGCGTTTTTCTGGCGGTTATCCTCTAAGGCAACTTCTTCAGAACGCTGACGGCTCCCCCGTTCTTCGGCAACTTCATCGCCTCCCTCGTCGTGCGTTTCGGTTTTTTTAGGCTGGGATTGAGCCACAACCTTACTCGTACGCTTAGCGCCCTTTGAGAGAAGGTAGTAATAGATCTCACGATGCCCTGCTTCAGCCGCCAACATCAAAGGGGTGCGCCCTTCTTCATCGCAGACATTGAGGTCAGCCCCAGCCGCAACTAACTCCTGAATGGCTTCAATATTTCGCGCCAGCACGGCCTCGATCAAATCCTTCGGTCCAATAACACGCGAGGCTTTGGGCGTCGGCTTCCGTGCCGGGAAGACCTCGACGGACGGACGTTTGGGAGTCGGACGTTCGACAGGCTTTTCCTTAACCTCAAGCTTTTCCTTCGTCTCAGGCTTATCGAAAAGACGCTCTTCAAAGTCCTTAGGTTGTCGCAAAAGCACATTATGGTTGGTACGACTCGCCCCTTGAGAAAGGAGATACTTATAGAGATCTCGATGACCGTTCATGCCGGCGTACATCAAGGGGGTATTCCCCTTCCAGTCACGTGTATTAACTCCTACCCCGCCGGCCAACAATCGTTTAACCGCCCAAAGGTCCCCTGAGGCTGCGGCTTGAAAAATATTCACGAACATAGGTTTAGAGGGCTTCGCGTTTTTAGTCTCGCGATCTGGCATACCAACATCAAAAATTACTCGGGCGAAATGCCAGGCGTGCTCACCAACATAGTTCTTGAGTTTGGAATCCGCTCCTTTCGAGAGCAAATAATCGTAAACAGCGCGATGCCCCTTTCGCGCGGCACAAAGTAAAGGCGTACTCCCATTAAAACTAAGGATGTCAACGGGGACACCCGCTTCCACAAGGGTTTTAACTTTGTCGAGCAAGCCTTCTGCCGCGGCCTGATGAATCGTCTTGGCCTTTTCAATGGCCATGTCCACAGGCGCATCAGGGACGTTGATAGAGCGCGTCATATGGGCGGGCAAAACTTTTCGACCGGGCAACACAATGCTCAAAGGACCAACTTGCTCCGACCCCAAGGGCTTAGAGCCTCCGCCACCGCATTCCTTTAATGTCCGAACCGCATTCGGAGCACAACAAGCAACGGCATAGATCATGGGGGTATAACCCCAGGCGTCTAAGTCTTGCGCGTGGCTCGATAAAGCACGAATCTCATCGACATTATCCGTAGCTGCCGCCATATGAATGCCCGACATATAAGGCAAGGTGTAGGCAATCTCTGTCGTGGTGGCATGGTCCAAGAACTGTTGAAGGCCCTTACTAAAGCCCTTACTCCCCGCGTCAGGATCGAACTCATACCAAAGCGGTCGGATAGGGCGGAAATCCCCCCGAACAACCGACAGTAAGCCACCCACACACTGACCATAACGCGAAGGCACGTACGGATTGACCCCAGCCCCTAAGGCCTCGTAATACGCCTCTTTATCGCCATTTTTAAAGGCTTCGAGCAAAAGGTTCTCACCGTTGGCGTTGACGGCGTACTTATTGGCAATCGACATGAAGAAGCATCCCAAGCCCAGCGCTTGAGAGAACAGTCCAAAGCGATGGAAAATCGTCAGTGTGTAGAGAGAGGGTTCTGCAGGCATACAGCTCTCGTGTAGAGAGCCAGATCATGAGACACCTTTGCTTGGGTTAGCCTTGGTGCCTTTTGTCCTATGTTCCTGAATTATAACGGTCAGCCTAAGAATTTATAGTGTCCGGTCTCACGAGTGCGTCATAAAGTGTCGCTTAATACATCCCCTCTAACGTTAACCCTTACAAACCCCAGAAGATTGTCACGCCTGTCGACGTCTTAACATCAAAAAACGAAAAACCGCCCAACAACTCGTCGTTGCGGGCGGCTTTCGTGTTGGGAGAGGCGACCTTAATCGCGCTCGTCCAACCAAATCGTCAGAATGGCTTCGAGGATCTTTTCATTGCTCTTTTCAGGATCGTCATCGAAGTCCTCTAAGTTGCAAATCATCTCGTGCATCGTCACAAAACTTAACGACAAGGGGTCCAAGTCTGGGAACGTATCCACTAAGGTTTCGGCGATGAGGCGCGGTTCTGACCATTTCAGCATGATTAATGCTCCTTGGCGTGGTTACGCGAATACTTCGGGATTTCCACCGTGATGTCTTCGTCACCCATCTTGGTCTGGCAAGAGAGGCGCGAGTACATCCCCGCCCCAAAGGCGGCGTCCAAGTGATCGAGCTCTTCGTCTTCGGCTTCGCTTAAGCTATCCAAGCCTTCGCGGATCAACACGTGACAGGTCGAGCAAGCGCACGAAAACTCACAAGCGTGTTCAATCTTGATGCCGTTGGCTAATAAGCCACGGGCCAAGTTTTCACCGGCGGCCAACTCAAAGGTAGCGCCATTGGGACAGAGTTCTTCATGCGGTAAAACGGTAACTTTAGGCATTAGTCTTCCTTTTCTTTTTCTTTCAAAGTAACGCCTCTCGTCGCGCGGGGGTGGAAAAGTCCACCCCTAGGGGTCACACGCGAATAGAGTTTAAGAGAGGCGTCGGGGTTACTTCACACCATTGAGGTGATCATCAATCTTGCGGGCTTCTTCTTCGGTGCGGTCAAACGTGGCGTCATCAATGTTCATGCCGGCTAACGCTTCACGAATCGAACGGTCCATACGGCGCTCGGCCAGGGTATCCGTCCCCTTGGCTAAGGCGTCAATGGCGGCCTTAATCGTGGCCACGTCGTCGCCTTCTGCCGCCGTCGCTAAGGCGTTAACTAACGCATCCACGGCTTGACGTTCTTCAGCGTCCAAGAGGTCCCCGTCCGCTTCTAATGCGGAGTGGGTGCTCTCTAACAAACGCTGGGCTTCGACTTGCTGCTCACGAAGTTCTCGGGCATGCATGTCCGCTTCCGCCCCCGCGTTCCCATCCTGGAGCATCTTGACGATATCCTCGTCCGTGAGCCCGTAGCTGGGTTTCACCTGAATGGAGGCTTCCACCCCCGTCTTCATTTCACGGGCCGACACAGAAAGGAGGCCATCGGCATCCACCTGGAAGGTCACACGAATGCGTGCGGCACCCGCGGCCATCGGGGGGATCCCACGCAATTCAAAGCGAGCAAGCGAACGGCACGCGTCCACCAATTCACGTTCCCCTTGAAGGACGTGAATGGCCATGGCGGTTTGCCCATCCTTAAAGGTCGTAAAGTCCTGAGCGCGGGCAATCGGAATGGCGGAATTGCGAGGAATCACCTTTTCCACCAAGCCGCCCATGGTCTCTAACCCGAGCGACAACGGCGTCACATCTAACAGTAACCAGTCATCGTCCCCCGTCGTGTTGCCGGCTAACTTGTTGGCCTGCATGGCAGCGCCCATCGCGACCACGCGATCGGGGTCAATCCCCGTTAAGGGCTCACGCCCAAAAAGCGCGGCCACGGCCTCGCGCACGCAAGGCATGCGGGTGGCGCCCCCCACCATCACAACGCCCTTGACGTCGTTGGGGGTTAAGTTGGCTTCACGAAGGGTTTCCTTCACAGCCTGGAGGGTTTCGTTCACGAGCCCTGCGGTTAACGCATTAAAGTCAGTGCGACTCAACGCCACCGCCATCGCCTGACCGTTATCGAGCGTAAAGGCTAATTCGGCCGTGTCCGCTTCCGTTAAGGCTTCTTTGGTCGAGCGCGCGGCCGACAACAGACGACGGGATTCGGCGGCAGAAAGCGATGCCGCAGGAATCCCCGCGCTCTGGCACACGGCCTGGAAGAGCACGCGGTCAAAGTCGTCACCCCCTAAGGCGGAATTCCCACCCGTGGCTAAGACTTCAAAAACGCCTTGCGTGAGCTTTAAGAGGGACACGTCAAAAGTCCCGCCCCCAAGGTCATAGACCAAGTAGACGCCTTCGGCTTCGTTATCTAACCCATAGGCTAAGGCCGCCGCCGTAGGCTCATTTAAGAGGCGCAGGACGGATAAGTTCGCCAGACGCGCAGCATCCTTCGTCGCTTGACGCTGGGCATCATCGAAGTAGGCCGGCACCGTAATCACGGCGCCCGTTAAGTCGCCCCCTAAACGGTCCGAGGCGCGCTTCGCTAAGGTCTTTAAAATCTCAGCGCTCACTTCCACGGGGGACACATCCCCCGCACGCGTTTTAATGCGCACCATCTGAGGATCGTCCACGAGCTCATAGGCGACGTGCTCGACGTTCCCTAAATCCTTCATGGTGCGACCAATTAAGCGCTTGGCGGAACTCACCGTATTTTTAGCGTCAAGGCTCGCTTCTTCCAGGGCTTTGGCCCCCACGCGCACGTCACCCGACTCGGTGTAATGCACAACCGACGGAAGAATAGCGTTACCCGCTTCATCCAAAATCACTTCAGCGCTACCGCTGATGACCGACGCCACTAAGGAATTCGTGGTCCCTAAGTCGATCCCCACGGCTAAACGATGTTCGTGAGGCGCGGCCGAGAGGCCCGGTTCAGAAATTTGAAAAAGTGCCATGGTTCTTACCCTTGGGTGGCTGCCGCATGGAGTGCATGACGGACTTCATCAGAGAATTTGCGTTCAAACATTAAGGCGCGAACGAGTTCAACCGCACGCTCGTAGTTGGCGTCTTGGTCAATGGCTTGTGCCAAGGCGTCAAGATCCGCGTCGATATCACGTTGGGCGTCCTCAAGAAGGGCTTCCAGCGCTTGGGCGTCGCCCGTTGCCTCGTCCAAGGCTTCACGCGCGGTCATCTGACGCATCAAGAAGTCCATGGGCATGGCGGTATTGGTTTCCGCTTTGATGGGAAAGCCAGCGGCTTCACAGAGGACCGAGGCACGGAGCACCGGGTCCTTTAAAACGCGAAGCCCTTCATTAAAGCGCGCACTCCACTGTTCCGCGGCACGGCGTTCTGCGGCCGGGCGATCGGCAAAGCGATCGGGGTGGACCTTTAACATCATCTGCTGGTGTACCGCCTCGACGCGGGCCAGGTCAATTCCAAAGGCAGGTTTAAGCCCAAAGAGCTTAAACGCTTCGTACTGACTCATTTGACATCCTTTCTTTTTGGGATTCTGTTTGAACGACAAAGGGGACTCTAATCGGGTCCCCTGTGTCACGAGTAGCAACACGGGCCAAACGTCGCCGTGACGCTACGTCTCATCGCTTAGACGTGGAAGGATTCGCCACACCCGCAACGACTCGTCTCGTTGGGGTTATGGAACTTAAAGCCTTCGTTTAAGCCTTCGCGGGTGTAGTCAAGTTCCGTGCCATCCAAGTAGGGAAGGCTCTTTTCGTCGACAAACACCTTAACGCCAAAGCTTTCAAAAATATGGTCATCTTCGCCTTTAACGTCGGCAAATTCCACCTTGTAGGCCATCCCAGAGCACCCGGAGGTTTTCACCCCGAGACGAAGCCCTAAGCCCTTGCCACGCTTGGCAATGTAGTTACTGACGTGCTTAGCCGCCGATTCCGTTAACGTAACCGCCATGGGTCCTCCTGGGTTTACTTGACTTGCTTCTTGCGATAGTCGTTAATCGCGGCCTTAATGGCGTCTTCAGCCAAAATGGAGCAGTGAATCTTCACGGGCGGCAAGGCCAATTCCTGTGCGATTTCAGCGTTGGTTAACGCGCTGGCTTCTTCAATGCTCTTGCCCTTGACCCATTCCGTCACCAACGACGAGCTGGCGATGGCGGAACCACAACCGTAGGTCTTGAATTTGGCATCTTCAATAATGCCTTCGGGGTTGACTTTGATCTGTAAACGCATCACGTCGCCACAAGCCGGCGCCCCGACCATCCCGGTACCGACATCGGTCGCCTTCTGGTCGAGCTGCCCCACGTTGCGGGGATTTTCGTAATGGTCAATCAATTTTTCGCTATAAGCCATGGTGTTTCTCCTCGCTTTCTTTTCTTGAGGGGTTGAGCCCTGTCGGGGTCGTCCGTGGGGATCGTTTTCGTGTTCGGGGCGACCTTAAAAAGACCGCCATGACCCCGAAGAAAGCGTTAATTATAAAAAATTAGTGTTCCGTCCATTCGATGGTGGACAAGTCCACGCCATCAAGGTGCATTTCCCACAAGGGGCTCATTTCACGCAACTTCTCAACCTTCGAGGCGATGGTTTTAATGACGAAGTCGATTTCTTCTTCCGTCGTGAAGCGCCCTAAGGTGAAGCGAATGGAGCTGTGGGCCAACTCGTCGTTACGGCCCAAGGCACGAAGGACGTAGCTGGGCTCAAGGGAGGCCGAGGTGCAGGCCGAACCCGAACTC
The DNA here is from genome assembly GCA_020025955.1 of Sutterella sp. Lineage (GTDB taxonomy): Bacteria > Pseudomonadota > Gammaproteobacteria > Burkholderiales > Burkholderiaceae_F > Sutterella. The sequence goes on along the minus strand of JAHHRF010000021.1, from coordinate 7,733 downwards.
ACGGCGATGTCCTTGATCGCCATCATGAGGCTTTCCCCTTCGATGAAGGCAAAGCTCACGTTTAAGTTGTTACCGGCGCGGTGTTCCCAGTCGCCGTTTAAGTAGATTTCAGGAACCGCGGCCTGTAAGCCTTCCCAGAGACGATCACGAAGCCCACGGATGCGGACCATTTCGCTTTCGCCCTCTTCCTTGATCAAGCGATAGGCTTCGCCCATGCCGACGATCTGGTGCGCAGCCAACGTGCCCGAGCGCATCCCGCGCTCATGACCACCGCCGTGAATCTGGCATTCCAAACGAACGCGCGGACGACGACGCACATAAAGGGCGCCAATGCCCTTGGGACCATAGACCTTGTGAGCCGACAAGCTCATCAAGTCGACGGGCATCGTGCTCATGTCGAGCTTCATCTTGCCCACAGCCTGGGTGGCGTCGCAATGGAAGATGATCTTCTTTTCGCGGCAGATGTTCCCAATGGTGACGATGTCTTGAATGACACCGATTTCGTTGTTGACCCCCATCACGGACACCAAAATCGTATCCGGACGAATCGCAGCCTTGAAGGCCTCGATATCAATTAAGCCATTTTCCATCACGTCCAAGTACGTGACTTCAAACCCTTCCATTTCAAGGTGGCGCATGGAGTCCAACACCGCCTTGTGTTCGGTTTTCACCGTAATTAAGTGCTTGCCCTTTTCCTGGTAGAAGTGGGCCGCGCCCTTAATGGCGAGGTTGTCGGCTTCGGTGGCACCCGAGGTCCAAACGATTTCACGGGGATCCGCCCCAATGGCTTCCGCCACGTGACGACGCGCTTCTTCCACGGCGGCTTCCGCATCCCACCCATACTGGTGGCTGTGGCTCGCCGGGTTACCGAAGGTTTCGGTCAAAAAGGGGATCATTTTCTGGGCAACGCGGGGATCGCAAGGCGTCGTCGCAGAATAATCAAGGTAAACAGGCAACTTCATGATGTGTCCTTCGTCTAAACGGGGCAGGCTCTTTACTAATGAGGGGGCTTGGTATGAGAGTGAGCACTCTCCCCGCCTCGGGGGCTTTAATCGTTTAGGCCGTTTGTGAAAGTTTGGGGTGTTAGGGGAAACAGTTTACTTGGGACCGTGAATGGGTTTGACGGAGGAGGCCTTAAAGTCATTGACTAAGTCTTCTAACGTCACCCCTTCCAAAAAGTCCATGGTCAGGATATTGAGGCGCTCCCAAAGGCCATGTGTGAGGCAACAACCATCGCCTCGACAGCCATCGCCACCGCGACACTGGCGCGCATCGATATTTTCGTCCATCGCTTCAATAATGGCGCGGATCGTAATTTGCTTCTTTGCGCGACCTAAAAAGTAGCCGCCGCCCGGCCCGCGCACACTCATCACTAACCCAGCGCGGCGCAACTTGCAGAAAATCTGCTCAAGGTAGGCCACCGAAATATTCTGGTGCTGTGAAATGTGGGGCAGACTAACCGGCTCTTCCTTGGCATAAAGCGCCAGGTGAACCATCGCATTCACTGCGAATCGTCCTCGTGTGGTGATCTTCAAGATCCATCTCCTATTGGGATCATTATCATTCCCGATAATTTTACTCGGATATTAGCGAAGAAACGCTCTCAGGGCAACCCCTAACTATCCCCATTCCTTGGATATTTAGGCGTAATCCCTTTGAAGGGGGGCAACACAATCGCGCAAATCCACTCGCCACCAGTCAAAAACCTTGTCGTGCTTGGTGTTAGCTTCTCGCTATTAACAAAAAAGGTTCGGGAGAATCCGAACCTTTTTCTCGCGTCCGATGTATTGGGAAGGGGACACGACGCGCACAACTTACTTGGAAAGTTGGCGTTGCGTTTTTTGCATCTGTTTGGCTTTACGCTCCAGGGTCTCGAGGAGCCCTTCGCAAGCATCCGTACAGTAAGCGATCACCATGTTGAAGCCTTCGTTGATCCCATAGTAGGGATCAGGCACCACCGCACAGTCCGTATCGTTGGCGTAACGCATTAACAAGTGGATCTTGTGCTTGTCCTTGGGCTGAGCCTTTTCTTGAAGGTCCGTGAGGTTTTCCCAGTCCATCACCAAAATCAAATCGCTCGTTTCCAAGTCCTCTGAGGTAATCTGACGGGCACGATGATCCGCAATGCTGTAGCCACGGCGACGGCACGCTAACTGGGCACGCATGTCGGGAGCCTCCCCAACATGATCAGCGCTCGTTGCGGCCGAATCGGCCACGATCACATCCGAGAGTCCTTCCTCGCGCACCAAATTTTCAAAAATAACTTGTGCCGTGGGACTACGGCAGATGTTGCCGGTGCATACAAATAAAATTCGGATTTGTTTTCTGTCTTTATCCATCTACGTAATATCTAACTATTCGAAAGGACTGGGTATGAATAGGTCTTTTCTATCGTACCCGAGTCCACCCCTTTTTGCTAGTCCTAAATTTAGGCACCCAAATCGCCCGTTGCCCCAAATGCCTGACGTCGTAAGCGCATGAGTTGTTCTCGAAGTTTGGCCGCCTTCTCGAAGTCGAGGTTTTTGGCCGCTTCCAACATCTCACTCTCCGTTTTCTTGAGCGCCCGACTCAAGGTTTTTTCATCCATCACCGGGGTGCTTTCGAAGGTTTCCCCCGTGGCCAAATCAGCACCATCAGGTCGATAAACCCCATCGATAATGTCACGCACGGCTTTCACTACCCCACGGGGCACAATCCCATGTTCGGCGTTATAGGCTTCTTGCTTTTCACGACGACGTTGTGTCTCCGTGATGGCGCGACGCATCGAGTCCGTTTGACGGTCGGCGTACAAAATGGCACGACCATGGATATTTCGCGCCGCACGCCCAATCGTCTGAATAAGCGATCGTTCACTGCGCAAAAACCCTTCCTTGTCCGCGTCCAAAATGGCGACTAACGAGACTTCCGGGATATCCAACCCTTCACGTAATAAGTTAATCCCCACGAGCACATCAAAGTGCCCGGCACGCAAGTCACGAATGATTTCGACGCGCTCCACGGTATCGATGTCGGAATGCAAATAGCGCACTCGCACCCCGTTTTCCGTCAAGAAGTCCGTGAGGTCTTCGGCCATGCGTTTCGTTAACGTCGTAACGAGCACGCGCTCGCCCTTTTCTACCGTGTCACGAATCTCCCCTAAGAGGTCGTCCACCTGCGTGGTCGCGGGGCGCACTTCGACCTTCGGGTCGATGAGGCCAGTGGGGCGCACGACCTGCTCAACAATAGCGCCTCGGGTGAGGTTTAACTCATAGTCGGCCGGGGTCGCGGAGACGAAAACAGAGCGCTTCATCTTCTCTTCGAATTCTTCAAAGCGAAGGGGACGGTTGTCTAAGGCGGAAGGCAATCGGAACCCGTAATTCACCAACGTTTCTTTTCGTGAGCGGTCCCCACGGTACATCCCGCCCAACTGCCCCATCATGACGTGGCTTTCATCAAAGAACATCAAGGTATCAGGCGGCAAATAGTCGATTAAGCAAGGTGGCGCTTCGCCTGGCGCCAACCCCGTTAAGTGACGGGAGTAGTTTTCAATCCCTTTACAGAACCCCACCTGATCGAGCATCTCCAAGTCAAAGCGGGTGCGCTGCTCTAAGCGCTGGGCTTCCACGATGCGGTTATCGTTTAAAAGTTCTTCCGTACGGGCTTTGAGTTCGGCTTTGATCCCCTTCATGGCGCGATCAATTTCTTCGCGCGGCGTCACATAGTGGCTCGCCGGATAGACCACAAAGCGGGGAAGGCGCTGGTGCACGCGCCCCGTGAGTGCGTCAAAGAGCGCAATCCCATCGACTTCGTCGTCAAAGAGTTCAATGCGAACGGCGTGCTCGGCGTGTTCAGCCGGGAAGACGTCAATGGTGTCCCCGCGCACACGGAAGGTCCCGCGCACGAAGTCGGCGTCAGAGCGACGGTACTGCATCTTCACGAGTTGACTAATCAAATCACGTTGCGACTTGTGGTCCCCCTCACGAAGGATCAAACGCATCTGGGTGTAGCTCTCGGGCTTACCGATACCGTAGATGGAGGAGACCGTTGCCACAATAATGGTGTCGCGGCGCTCAAGAATCGATTTCGTCGCCGCTAAACGCATCTGTTCAATGTGTTCATTGACGGCCGCATCCTTTTCAATAAAGAGGTCACGGCTTGGCACATAGGCTTCTGGCTGATAGAAGTCGTAGTAGGAGACGAAGTATTCGACGGCGTTTTCAGGGAAAAACTCACGCATTTCCGAGTACGTTTGCGCAGCCAACGTCTTATTGGGCGCCATGATGATGGCGGGTGCCCCCACTTCGGCGATGACGTTCGCCATCGTATAGGTCTTCCCCGAGCCCGTTACCCCCAAGAGCGTTTGGTGCATGAGCCCTTCATTAATCCCTTCCACTAACGACTCAATGGCTTTGGGCTGATCACCCGACGGGGGGAAAGGGCGATGCAGGATAAAGGGGGAGCCCGGGAAACGCATTACCGTGGTTTCGGGCGCGGTCTTCGTAGAATCGGTCACGGGGTTTAAACTCAGAGACGAAAAAGAAAAGCTAATCAATCACTATACAACCTCTACGCCCCTAGTGAAAAGGGGGTGAGGGGTGTAGTCCCTTTAACCCCTCCGATGGTGGGTCAAGTTGATGGTGTCTAAGCCCTCTTTGTTAGGTCCTTTTCCCTCCTGCCTCTAGGCAGAATAATCGCTGGTTCAAGGCCTCTGGCACTGCTATCCTTAGTGTTCGACTTCCCTTCTTTTATCAAGGTGTCAGCCTATGCTCATTCAATCCTTTAAAAATTTACCCCTGTTGCCCAATGATCCGATTTTTGCCGTGAATGCACGCTTTCGCGCGGATCAGCGAGCGCAGAAGGTGAATTTAGGGATTGGGGTGGGGCTCAATGACGTGGGCGCCCTCCCCGTGATGGAGGCCGTTCATGAAGCCGAAGTCTTTCTCGCCCAAGAACGCGTCCCGCGCGGCTACCTCCCCATGGCGGGGAGCGACCGTTATGCGACGCTCACGCAATCCTTGGTCTTTGGTGAAGTGCTCCCCGAGATTCAGTCCCGTGTCACGTCCATTCAAACGGTGGGTGGCACTGGGGGCTTAACCATTGCCTCGCATTTTGCCCGTCGCGCTTTGGGTGCCCGAGTGGGCTCGGTCTCGAACCCCACTTGGGGGAATCATTTAACGATTCTCCAAGATGCGGGCCTGGAAGTGGATCGCTATCCCTATTTCTCGCGAGAAACGAAGACCTTAACGGTTGACGCGATGGTGGCGCACTTAAAAGCGTTGCCTGAGCAATCCTTAGTGGTTCTCCATGCGTCGTGCCACAACCCCACCGGGATGGACTTGGACGACGAGGGCTTTAACCAGGTGGTCGAGGTCCTCCTTCAAAAGAATCACATTCCGCTTTTTGACATGGCTTACCAAGGCTGGGGGCTTGGTGTAGAAGAAGACGCCCGTCGTGTGCGTGAGTACGCCAAGACCGGTCACCCCCTGATCGTAGCCGCCTCGAACTCCAAGAACTTCTCGCTTTACGGGGAACGTGTGGCGAGCTTGCATGTGGTGTGCCCGTCGGAAAAAGAAGCCCCCATTGTGCGCTCGCATTTATTGCGCTTTGTGCGCGGGATTTATTCCAATCCCCCGACGCACGGCGCTTTAGTGGTGGAAACAGTGTTGGCCTCGCCCGAATTAACCGCCTCGTGGCGCACTGAATTAGAAAGCTATCGCCTGCGCGTTGCGCAAATGCGTCAAGCGTTTGTCACGAAGGGACGCGCGTTGGGGTTTGAACTCAAAAACGTGGATCAGCAAATCGGGCTCTTTGCCCTGACGGATTTAACCTCCGAGCAGATTGAGGCCTTGGCGCGTGATTACGGGGTTTACGGGGTACCGAACGGTCGACTTTGCTTGGCGGGGCTCAATGAACACAACCTCGACTACGTCATGGACGCCTTCAAAGGGATTCTCCATCCCTAAAATAGGGTATTTCCGAATTGGCACTTGCCAAGCGTAGAAAATTCCCATATACTTCGTGTTCTTGATTCCCCGATAGCTCAGTCGGTAGAGCGACGGACTGTTAATCCGCAGGTCGCTGGTTCGAGCCCAGCTCGGGGAGCCAAGTCTAAAACAGCCTAAACCGACATTCAGGCTGCTTTAATCCCCGATAGCTCAGTCGGTAGAGCGACGGACTGTTAATCCGCAGGTCGCTGGTTCGAGCCCAGCTCGGGGAGCCAGAATTCTTAAAAAAGAGATATCTCACTGAGATGTCTCTTTTTTTTCGTCTAAAGAAAACCTGTCCATTTCTCCGTAGCACAACGCTACCTCGTCACCTTTTTGGAAAAGCGTCAACAAAAGGCGTTACACCAACTTCTCCACGATACAACACCCATCGGCTTCATGCTCGGTCTTACCCCGCGAGCGATGAAGAACATCGTTAACGCGCGCAGAGGGGCACTCAGCGCCCACTCACTAAAGAGGTAAGGGGAAGCCCTGTAAGTTTCTCAGAAAGCCTGTCATCAAGCCCAAATGAGGCGATAAGGCGAAACAGATAGAGGAAAACGCGCAATCGTCACCCAGAAGGCCTGGTCATACAATAAAGGAGAGAGCCCCCAATCCCGATTTATCGGAAGGAGCTTCGTATGAACACTGATGACTTCAAGAAGAAGACACCCGCCCGGGGCGTGCCCCCGATGTTCGATCACTTGATCGAAGAAAACGCGCAGCTCATTGATGACACGGGGGTTGAAATCGTTTCGATGGATCCCCTGCCTGGGGGTCGTTTGCACGTCACCTTTAAGGACCAGTCCATGGTTGAGCCCTTCGATGAAGAAGAAAACATCATGGTCTTACGGGTCTTGGGGCCGATGTTAGCAGAGCACCCCTTGACGGAATTCATGCTCTCGATGGCACCCGGCGGCATCAGCATTGATTACTACAACCCGTTAAACGAACTCGTCTTTGCCTTTGATATTGATCCCAGTCGTCAAGTACGACGCATTGCACGGGCTTAAAGACACCCCAAACGCCATTCCCTCGTGCGCGACCGTGTTTATCCCTCCAGGACGGGGTTAAGGTCAAAAAAGTCGCTCGCACGAGGGGCTCTCCCCTGACCCACGTTGCCAAAAGGTAACGTGGGTTCCTTTTATCCATCGATCGGAATTTTGTGTAAGGCCCTGAGTCCCAGTCCACTGCGGCAGGCTCAAAGGACAGCGTCGACTTGCAATAGGGGGAAACGTGACAACAGGACTATGGCGCCCTGTCACATAATTCTCTAACGTTTCCCTCACTGGGCAAACGGACTCGAGTAATTAATCAGGAATTCACGATGAAGTTTAAGTTTGTTGTCGCAGCCGCGATGGTTGCTTTATTGACGGGTTGCGCAGGCGGTCCGGAATCGCTCGGTAATGGTCGTTATGTAGTGGCTGCTCAAAGCATGTGGGCGGGCACCACTGGTGAAGGGCAGATTGGTGATGCCGTGAAGAAGGCCAATCAGTTCTGCGCTAAACAAGGCAAGGAAGCCGTGGTTGAGAACTTGAACACCACGCGCGGTGGCTTCCAGACGGCCGGTGCCGCCTCGGTGATCTTCACCTGCAAGTAAACCGTTAAGTCCTCAGAAACGACAAAACCCCGAACGCTTTCGCATTCGGGGTTTCGTTTTATTAGGAGCCTGACGATGTTCTACTTTCACTGGAAATACAACCAACTATCATCGACGCTAAGGCGTTTCACTGTCCTGTTCGGAATGGGAAGGAGTGGTACCACCTTGCT
>JAHHRF010000020.1 GCA_020025955.1 Sutterella sp. | reverse complement strand
GTACTGGCGTTAGGGCCAAATGATGTTGGTCACATCACGAATGCCTGATAAATCAAAGGTAAAGGCAACTTGGGGTTCCCCAAAGGGGGTGACCTTAACTTCGAGGCGGTGGCCGTTGCGAAGTGCTCGTAAGAGTGCTTCATCTGACGTCCAGAAGCTTTCCGAACCTGAGTGACGGTCGCCTTTGACTTCAAAGCGCTTACCGTCCACGATAAAGTCCACCGTAGGCGAGAGCATTGAGAAACGCAATTGCCCCATGCGAAGGCGAATGCCTTTTTTCCCATGGTGTGGGCTCAGCGTCAAATCGGCCACGCTGGCGCCCCCAAAGGTGTCGTGATAGGTATTCAGACTCTTTTTCGTCGCAAAGGTGCGTTGGCTATTAAAGGTCCACCCTGACCATTGGGCTTCTCGAAGGGCATTGTCTCGGGTGCCTTGACTGGTCTCACTCGTATTGAGGCAGGCTTCCAGGCAAGCCATAAAGCGGTATTCACTTTCGACAAAGCGACACGTGGCACAGCGTTGAGGCACGGATTGGGCCTCGGCCACCGGGAGAATAAGGGCGTTACCCAGAAGAAGGGCAACACTAAGCGTCAAAGAGGCTTTCACCATAAAGGGCTCACAAAGGGTTGAGGGGCGAGAGAGAAATGAAAAAAGAAGGGAATCTCGCCAGTGAGTGCTAGTTTAGCCAAGCCAAAGGAAACCGTTTAGGCACCTGGCGTAATCCAATCGTTAACATCCGTAAAGAGCGTACGATGTACCCACAGGTCGTGGCCGACTCGACGAGCCAGTCCCGCTTTACGCCACTGTCCAATCAGACGCGAAACGTTGGTGCGGTTGAGGTTAATCACCATGCCCATCACTTCGGCTGGGATTCTAAAGGGTAACGGCAACCATTCTCCGTCAAAGCGATCCGTTTCGTAGAGCAGACCTTTAAGGAAAATCTTGAGGCGCAAGGACCCAGGCTTTGTTAGGTTGGTGGTGAGTGCTTCTAAGGCGGACTCTTCTTTATTGATGATGTTGCGCGTCTTTAAAAGGGCGAGGTTATGCGATCGCATCACCGTGTGCGTGAGCACATCGGGCGGTACCACCCAAAGGAGTCCGTCAGACAAGGCACGCCACTCGATTTGATAGTGTTTTTGTGCCAGCAACGAAATATCCCCCATGGTGCGCCCCGGGAGCAAAATCATCGGGATGACGGGTTGTTGCTCGGTAATGTGTCGATAAATGCACGCGCCTTCTTCTACTAGAAAGAGGCGTTCCCCACGGTCCATGGGTTTTAATAACTCCCCTTTTCGGAAGCGGCGAGCGGTGCCCGCGTCACGCAAAATGGTCTGAATGGGCGTGGGATCCGCGGGCGGAAAGTAGGGCGAGCGTGTAAAGAATTGCTCAGACATAAGCTTAAAGCGTTAAAGAAATCATCACGGGGGTGTGGTCTGAGGGTTGGGTCCAACCACGTGGTTCTTTATCAATCGTCGCAGAAGTGAGCCCAGGGAGCAAGGGCTCGGATACGAGTAAATGGTCAATGCGCACCCCATGGTTACGGTCAAAGCCGCGGCCCTGATAGTCCCACCAAGAGTAGGCATCACGCGCCTCTGGGTGCTTGGCGCGGAAGCTATCCACCAGCCCTAAGCGAGTTAAGGCTTCAAAGGCGGCAATCTCCGGGGGCGTCATCAAGATGCTCGACTCAAAGAGGGTCGGGTTGTACGCATCCGCAGGGTGCGGAGCAATGTTAAAGTCGCCCCCCACCACCAGACGCGGGTTTTGAGCGAGTTTTGCTTTTAAGAAGTCTTCTAAGGCCGAGAGCCAATCCATCTTGTAGAGGAATTTCGGCGACCCAATCACTTGTCCATTGGGGACGTAAACGCCCACAAAGGTCAGGGTCTTATCTGGCGATGCGACAGGGGCAATCGTGGCCGAGACCACGCGCTTTTGCGCATCGGGGTAACCCGGCAGATTAAGTTCAACGTCCGTGGGGGTCGTCACCGTTGCCTTTCGCGTAATTAACGCCACCCCGTTATAGGTTTTCTGCCCCACAAAGACCACATCAAAGCCCGCTTCATTGAGAGGGGCTTGTGGAAACACCTCATCCGTCATTTTGGTTTCTTGCAAAACGAGGGCATCGGTGGACGTGGATTGCAGCCAATCGAGTACTTGAGGGAGGCGTACTTTGAGCGAATTGACATTCCAGCTAGCAAGGGTGAGCGAAGACACGGTCGAGCGTTCCTTTTTTCTTGTTTAACGACCCCCAGGGGAGGCGTTGACCTCCCCGGGGTTAAAGTGGGACTTAGTCCGTTAAGGGTTCCGTCATCCCCGTGTGGCGCAAGAGCGCCTCAATCGAGGGACGACGACCGCGAAACGCGATGAAGTTATCCAACGCGTCACGGCTCGAGCCACGACCCAAGATTTCCGACAAGAAACGTTCACCCACCGCGCGACTCACAACGCCATCTTCTTCAAAGGCAGCAAAGGCGTCCGCCGAGAGGACTTCCGCCCACTTATAGCTGTAGTACCCAGCGGCATAGCCCCCACTAAAGATGTGGCTAAAGCTTTGCGGGAAGCGGCTGTAGCGAGAGGCTTCGAGCACGGCCACGTCACGACGTACCCCAGCGAGCACCTCTGTGACCACCGGATTGGGAGTGGTGTGCAGTCGCATATCAAAGAGCGCAAACTCAATTTGACGTAAGCACGCTAAGCCCGACTGGAAGTTTTTCGCGGCGAGCATCTTGTCAAACAACGCACGCGGTAACGGTTCACCCGTCGTTTCGTGCTGGGTTAAGCGAGAGAGCACCGTCCAATCCCAGGCGAAGTTTTCCATGAATTGGCTGGGCAATTCCACAGCATCCCATTCCACGCCATTGATCCCCGCGACGTCAGGCTCCGTTTGCTCCGTTAAGAGGTGGTGCAAGCAGTGCCCGAACTCATGAAAGAGCGTGGTGACATCGTCGTGCGTGAGGGTGGCGGCTTTCCCGTCCACGCCGTGCGCAAAGTTGCAAATCAAAAAGGCCGTCGGCGTGATAGCGTGTCCGTCGACGACTTCAGGGGTGCGATCGTCATTCATCCAAGCGCCTTGGTTCTTGCCTTCGCGGGCATAAAGGTCCGCGTAGAAAAGGGCAATGGGCGTGCCGTTACGCAAGACTTCAAAAACCTTAACGTCCGGGTGCCAGACACTGGCCGTCGTCGCCTTGAAGGTGACGCCATAGAGGCGCTCGGCTAAATCAAAGAGCCCCGCAAACACGGTGGGTTCCGTGAAATAGGCACGCACTTCGCTTTCCGAGAAGCTGTAGCGGGCTTGGCGGAGTTTCTCAGATGCCCACGCCCAGTCCCAGGGTTCGACCTCAGTGAGGGCTAAGTGCTCACGGGCAAAGGCTTCTAAGTCGGCCTTATCTTTAAAGGCATAGGGACGGGCTTTTTGGGCCAATTCCATTAAGAAGGCTTTCACCTCGTCGGGCGTTTGGGCCATCTTGGTTGCGAGCGACAATTCCCCGAAATTCTTAAAGCCTAAGAGGGTCGCCTCTTCCTGACGAAGCGCCAAGATTTCATCCATCAAGGGGGTGTTATCAAGGGCTTTGTCGCCCAAGTCCGAGGCACGCGTCGCAAAGGCGTAATGCACACGGGCACGAAGCTCACGGTTGTCGGCGTGCTGCATAACGGCTAAGTAGCTCGGGTAGTGAAGCGTCACCACCCAACCGTCCAGATCGCGAGCCTGCGCCTGCGCGGCCAAGAAAGCGAGGTCGCTCTCCGGGATCCCCGCGAGCTCCTCACGGTTCGTCGTGTGATAGAACCACGCGTTGGTGGCGTCTAACACGTGCTCTTTAAAGGTTTGCGAGCACTGCGCCAAACGGCTGCCGATTTCCTGCAAGCGAGCGCGAGGCGTGTCGGGCAAATCGGCCCCACTTAAGTGGAAGTCACGCAAGTTGCGCGCCAGGATGCGAGCGCGAAGCGGCGCCATCGAGGCGGCGTTTTCATTCATGGCCTGGTACTTTTTCATCAGGTCCAAGTTTTGACCCAATGAAATCGAAAAGGCGGTCACCTCGGGGAGCATGGCGTTAACCGCCTCACGAAGCGCGGGGGTGTCCACGACGCTCTGTAAATGATGGGCCGTCCCCCAGGCACGCCACAAGGCTTGCCCCACGCGGTGTAAGGGAAGGTTAACCGCTTCCCAGGTGGCGGGGGTTTCAGGCGCCGTCACCTGAGAGACCGTTTCACGGGCTTGGGCTAAGAGCGTTTCCAAGGCGGGCTTCACGTCTTCGGGCTTTACCGCGCCAAAGTCCATTAAGCCCAGGGCATTTAATAAAGGATTCGTCATAAGGGTGTTTATCTCGTTAGCAATAAGGGGGAGCGCGAAAGCGCGTCCCCTTTCTGAAAATCAGTCGTGTTGAGGCTCATCATACCGTACTCTTTTTGCCCTTACCTTAATGGGAAAAAGAGGGTGAGGGAACGAATTCGTTTCCGTTCCCTTCACCCTCTCTAGGCAAGGACTCGCTCAAAAAGGAGAGCCCCCCTTTTGGCGTTGGGCTTAGAGCCCTAAGCGACGCTCCACGGCTTCCACCGTATTGGTGATGAGCATGGCAATGGTCATGGGGCCGACGCCACCCGGCACCGGGGTGACGGCGCCGGCCACCTCCATCACGTCGGCCGTATCCACGTCCCCGCAGAGTTTCCCGTTTTCATCACGGTTCATGCCTACGTCAATGATGACGGCGCCTGGTTTCACCATGTCGCCCTTGAGCATCTTGGCGCGACCCACGGCCATCACGATGATGTCCGCCTGACGCGTCACGGCACCCAAGTCAGGGGTGCGGGAGTGGGCCACCGTTACCGTCGCGTTCTTTTCCAACAGAAGGAGTGCTTGGGGTTTCCCAACGATGTTGGAGCGGCCCACGACGACGGCGTGTTTGCCGTTGGGATCGCACCCGGCTTCTTCTAAAAGCTTCATGACGCCGTACGGGGTGCAGGGTAAAAAGCCAGGACGCCCCGTCAAAAGGGAGCCTGCGCTTTGCACATGAAAGCCGTCCACGTCCTTTTCTGGACTAATGGCATCGATCACCAAGTCGGCCGACAAATGGGCCGGCAAGGGGAGTTGCACCAAAATCCCATCGACCATCGGGTCTTGATTCAAGTCGTGAATCAAGGCTAAGAGTTCGGCCTCCGTGGTGGACTCCGGTAAACGGTGCTCAATGGAGGTGACCCCAGCGCGTTCACAGGCGCGGATCTTATTGCGAACATAGACTTGGCTGGCGGGGTTTTCGCCCACCAACACGACAGCGAGCCCAGGCTTATGGCCTGCGGCTTCGCAGCGCGCCACGCGCGCTTTTAAGTCATCCGTTAAACGGGCAGCTAAACCCTTTCCATCAATTAAAGTGGCGGTCATAGGTAGTCCTTACTCAACAAAAACAAAAAACGAAAACTCAGGAAAAAAGTCGAGGCCGTTATGAAAAGAAACCCCAACCGTGCGTCAAAAACAAGGTTGGGGTTTCGAGCGACCGACGTGGGGTGAGGGTCGCTCGTTGGTGCACCAATCGTGAGGCTTAGCCCATCTTGTGCTTGGCTTCGTCCACCACATTGGTGTCCATCACCACGCGCATCAAGTCGGCCACCGTCCCCGAATTGGTCTTATCCATAATGGAGGCGCGGTGCGCTTCCACCGTCTTGATGGAAATCCCCAAATCGTCGGCGATCTGCTTATTCAAGCGACCACTCACAATGCGTTCGAGCACTTGCTGTTCACGCGGCGTGAGCTTGTCCACTAAGGACTGGTTCAAGAGGCGACGCTCTTTTTCCATGCGACGTTCGCGCGCCGTCTGGAGCATCTTTTCGACCAACTGCTTCAACGCGATCTGTTCGAAGGGCTTTTCGATAAAGTCCACCGCACCGCGCTTCAAGGCGTTTACGGCCATGTTCACATCGCCGTGACCGGTGATGAAAATGATGGGAATGTCCGCCCCGCGCTTAATGAGGTGTTCTTGCACCTCAAGCCCGCTCATGCCGTCCATACGGACGTCCAAAACGAGCACGGCAATGGCGTGTTCATCGTATTTCGCGATAAAACTTTCACCGCTGTCGTAGATTTCGACACGGTAATCGCTGGCTTCTAAGAGCCATTTCAACGAATCACGTACGGCTTCGTCGTCATCGACGACGTAGACCGTTCCGAGATTGTCGGGTGAGTCGAGGTTAAAGTCCGTCATGATTACTCTCTCCAGGCAAAGAACGTTAGCTAAGTTAATTTTACCATTAGCGCTGACTTTCAGGTGAATCCACGTGAGGGGCAATCGGTACCGTAAAGGTAAACGTGGCACCCCCACCCGGGGTATCGGTCACTAAAATGCGCCCATGATGCACTTCTACGATGCTGCGACAAATGTTGAGCCCCATCCCCATGCCTTCGGACTTGGTGGAATAAAACGCATCAAAGAGGCGTTGCTTATTCTCGTCCGTAATCCCAGGACCATGGTCAATGACCTGGAACGCAACGACATCGGGCGTCTCGGAAGAAACCCCCACGTCCAATTCCACTGAAATACGTGCCTCACCGGCCACACTACGGGCGGATTCCATGGCGTTTTTCAGCAGATTCAAAAGGAGCTGCTCGAGCATCACCGCATCCCCCATGATAAGGGGTAAGTCTGGGGCGATGTTAACTTTAATATCACTTCGCAATTTCGCCGCTTGAAGGTTCGCCAATTCCATGGTTTCGCTCACCACATGATCGGCCGTTACCGGGGTCAATTGAGCGTCACTACGTTTAGCAAACCCACGAATGCGTTTAATGATGGCGGCGGCGCGACGGGCCTGCTTGGAAATCTTCTCTAAGGCCCCGACGGTATCCTCGTCACTTAATTTGCCCGCTTGCAACATAAACTGCGCGCCACTGGCGTAGTTAGAAATGGCCGCCAAGGGTTGATTCAATTCGTGGGCCAAGGAACTCGCCATTTCCCCCATCGTCACCAAGCGTTGCGTATTTTCACTTCGGCGCAGCTGGGCTTCCAGCGCCAACTCCGTTTCACGACGCTGGGTGATGTCGGTGGCGATCACCATGATGGCGTTTTCGTCATCGGTCCAGGTCATGACTTGGTAGCGGGCATCAAACCAGCGCTGACTCTTTTCGTCGTAAATCCCTTCGCGCGCAATGGACGGGGGGAGACTATTTAAGAGGTCAATAATGCGCTCAGCCCCTTGGGTGTCACGCCCAAAGAGATGCTCGTAGGGGGTGTTCGCAAAGAGTAAATTCATGCGCCCTTGTTGCTCACGAATCACGCAGATGGCGGAATTCATGGAGTGCACCACACGGGTAAAGCGCTCGTGGGCGGCACGCATACGTTCGCGGGCACGTTTCTGCTCAGTGATGTCGTAGAGTTCGCCCACCCAACCAATGAGGCGCTTGCTTTCGTTTAACAAGGGACTCACATTCATCTGCCCATCAAAGACCGTGCCATCTTTACGGCGGACGCGAATTTCTAAGGTCTGCTGGATCGGCTCATTGGGGTGCGAGAGGATGTTTTCCTTCATCGCCGTGACGGAGTCGTCCCAATAGGGGTAGGGCATGGCGCGCCCAATCAATTCGTCGGCGCGATAGTCCACCAAGCGCATGAAGGTTTCATTCACAAACAAAATGCGACCCGTGCGATCGGTCACGCGAAGCCCGGCCATGGCGGACTCAGAAATGGCCACACGAAGGGCGTATTCCGCGGACAAGCGTTGGTGCGAGCCGTGCTGTTTACGTTGGTAGTGAAGAAGTAAAAAGAGCGCCGTCACCAATAAAATCGACAACCCAATAAAGGTCCAGAGGTTGAGGTTATTGGTGTTAAAGAGCGTGTGCTCATAACTTAACCCCACCAATTCGAAGTCCGGGTGGTTGAAGATCGTCATGGGGACGCCGTAGCGCAGGGCGTTCACCCCATCGGGCGTATGGGTGCGCGCAATCAGTGGCTCCCCATGCTTTTCTACAAAGAAGACGTAGTGGTTGTTGTCTGTGAGTTCGGCCGTCTCATTGATTAAGCGCGTTAAATTGATGCGCGCCATCAAGAGCTGCGTGCTCGAGGCGGTCGGCACAAAGATGTTCACGAACGCAAAGGGGACGTTGGCTAAGGTGTAAGGCTCGGAGACAATGAGGTTGTCCCCGCGGAACACGTCATCAATGGCGTTTTTTAACACCCCGGACTCAATCACGTCGCCCACTTGCTGCGTGACGATGGTGTTATTGGTGGCATTGACCCAGTGGCGCGTTACCAAGTAGTTGGGGTCCACGATGGAGATTTCCATCACTTCACGGCGCTCTTTCATGAGGCTCGTTGCCGCCAACTCCACACTCTGGTAGCTCGTCTGCAAGCTCGGAATGTTAATCAAGCGAATGCTCGCTTTACGCAACATGTCCGCCGTACGCGTTAAATGCGTTTCGATATTTTTTTCAACTTGCGTGACCGACTGGTGTAAGCGGACGCGTTCACTTTGCTGATCCAAGTCGTTGACATAAATCGCGATAAAGCAAAGTACCCCTGCCAGAAGTAACAGCGAGGCCCACGCCATATAAATCCCAAAGCGCGAAACCGCACGACGTTCATGCGGGGCATTGAGTTTTCGGAAAGTGTCGGTGACTTGTTGATCGAGATGGTCGTTCATGAGGGCAGTGTCGCGTGCGCCAGGCGGGATGAATCGAAAAAACGTTTGGGCGCCATTATATCGAACCCAAGGGGCTACCCCCTTTGGGCAATGGTTAATGATGACACAAAGAAGCCCTGTTCTAGAGAGGGATTACCCGCGCTCAGTGGCCTTATCCGCGAATAAAAGGTGTCACAATCGAGGAGCGTTGGTTAAAGGCGTCTCGCAAAAATTGATTGATTTGACCATTGGCGTTTCGAGGCCAGGCAATCCCCATGGGCGAAGGGGAGCGGGGGACTTTGACTTTACGCTCCACCAAGCGCCCCGTATTGAGGTAGGGCTGCGCCAAGGTTCTTGGAAGAAAGCCCACGCCAACGCCTTCGAGGTGGCAATGCAATTTCACCATCATGGTGGGGACCACAATTTCACGTTGGCCTTGTAGCAACCACCCCACGCGTTTATGAAGCATGACGGAGGTGTCTTCCACATTGATGGCGACGTAATTTAAGAGTTCGTCATTGGGCAGTGGCTCCACCTTCTTTTGCATGAGGGGGTGCTCGGGCGCGCAGACAAACACCCAATCGATTTGACCGATGGGCGAGGTTTCAAAGTCGTGACTGATGGGGTGCCACGAGGGGACGCCAATCGCAAAGTCCGCGCGCTTCGAGAGCATCTTGTCCCAAACGCCCATGTAGACACTGCGCTCAACATTGAAGTGCGTGTAGGGAAAGCGCCGATCCAACTCAGAAAGGAGTCGAGCGATCGCTACGTCGTCACAGAGAAGGTTGTTGATGACGAGTCGAAATTCGGGCTCCGTCCCTAAGGAGAGCTGCTGAAGGCTTTTGGGGATTTCTTGCAAGATGCCATAAATCTGTTTGGCAAATTCCAAGAGGTGTTCGCCCGCCGGGAGCAATTCCACGGTGCGGGTTGAGCGGCTAAAGAGTTTGGTGCCGATCTGATCCTCAAGCGCTTTAATGCGGTAGCTAATCGTGGCGGGGGTTTTATGGAGCCGCTCGGCAGCTTCGCTAAAGCTTTTGCATTGCGCCACGGTGAAGAAGGTTTTTAACCCTTCCATATCGAAATTCGGAATCTTCGGGAAGTTGGTCATCTGAAAGTCCCCTTGGTCTTAACCCCGTTTTAGAACCCTCAGTTTACAAAAAAGCGCCCCCGCGGGCTGAAGTTCGCGAGGGCGCCGATATTAGGAATTAGCCTGATATTCAAGCGTTAAGACCTAATTCTTTTGCTAAGGCTTCAAAGCCTTCTACGAAGCAGGCGAGCGGCGCACGGACGGTCCCCGCCCCCACTTGCCCAATGCCGGGCAGACGGTGAGCAATCCCCGTGTTGATTAAGGGCGTAATGCCCGTTTCGACCACACGACGGACGTCCAACCCCAACGGTGCCCCTTGGAAGTCCCAACCCGGGATTAAGAGCATGGGGTTGCTGTCGAGGTAGATTTCTTGCATTTCGTCGCTAACACGCAAGGCATCCGCAAAGCCACCGGCCCCCACAAAGCGCGTCACCCCAGGGGCGGCCACCATGGAAGCGCCCCCCACACCATAGGTTTCCGTAATGGCGCTGTCCCCAATGTCGGGGTTGGCATCTTCTTGGGTGTAGCCCGTAAAGAAGAGCCCCACGGGGGTATTTACGGGCGCCGTAAACCATTGGTTGCCTGTGCCCGCGATACGAATCCCGAAGTCGCGCCCATTTCGCGTCATGACGGTAACGATTGACCCTTCACCGACCTCTGCGCCCGCATCCATGACGCATTTGCCATAGGCCATCATCACGTTTAAGAAGAACTGATCGGTGCGCGCTAAGAACCCCGCGACGTCCTGGCAGTCCTTCGGATCGCACCCACTTTCCATGATGGGCACGGCCATCGTGCGAAGTAATAAGGCGGAGGCGGCAATATTGCGCTGATGGAATTCGTCCCCCATGGTGATGGCTTGGGCCATGAGGCTCGTGACGTCGACACCGTCCTTCATGGTTTTGAGTGCGGCCGAGAGTACCGGCCCCAAGACCTTAATCATCCAGCGATGACGTTCTAAAACGGATTCATCGTAGGCGCCAAAGCGCATGACCTTACCGATCCCTTCATTGAGGTTGCAGTAAGAAACATTGCCGTGGACTTTGTTTTCCATCACGATGACGGGCATGGAGCGCGAGGTAATCCCGCCCATGGGACCGACGGCCTTGACGTCATGGCACGGCATGAAGCGAATGCCGCCCGATTGAGCCAAAGCGCGGGCTTCGTCTTCGTTACTGGCCCAACCTTCGAGCATGGCGGCGCCCAAGACGGCCCCTTGCATGGGCCCCGTCATGTTTTCCCACGTGATCGGGGGACCCGCGTGCAGAAGCACTTTCCCTTCACGGAGTTCGGGGATGACTTCATGGGCCGTTTTCACATCCACCCAATGCGGGCGGGCGGCCTTCAAGCGTTCAATGACGGCGGCGTTGGCTTCGTTGACCGAGTTGTATTTCATGGTTGTACTCCTTAGAAAAAGAGCAAAGTAATTACTGCATAAGTTTGAGAAGAGCCTGAAGGCGTTCGTCGCCGCCACAAGCGGGTGCCCACTGGTAGAAGACGCAACGCACGTCATTGGTCTGTAGGTCGTCGGCAAATTCGCGCAACCCAATGTTGATGACGGCCGGTTCCTTGACTAACACCGGGGAGACGGCTTCTTTGAGCAGGGCTTCGGGCTTGTTGCAGGCCTCCGGCTTCACAAGCAAGGTGGCGAGCATGACGGCTTGGCGAGGCGAATTGAGGACGATAATCCCCGCGTCTTCCAAGCGTGCAATCTGTTCGCTACGCACTTGCGGATCGGCTTCGGTCCCCGTGACGGTGGCAATGACCACGAGGGGAGAGGAGCGCTTCGCCTGAAGAGCTTTAACGCTGTCGGCAACGGCGCCTGCTGGGTCAGCATGCGAGCCAAACCCTAAGACGACGTCCACTAACAAGACCCCGGTCTTCTCATCAATGACGTCAATGCGTTCGGTGCGCACCGACGGATCAATCATGGGGTGGGGACGCCCACGCGTGTAGACGTCGTCCCCGAGGTCAATCACGGCGTGCTCATCGGTATGGAGCATGAAGCCGGCTTTGTGTTCATGGTCGGCCTTGAGCCCGAGCGCTGCCCCCAAGAGCATGGCGGTTTCAGCGGCGAGCGTCCCGCCCGAAAAGAGCCCTAAGATGCCTTGGCGGGCGACCTTGGGTAAGTGGCGTGCTGATTTCACGGCCTTTTCCAGGTCAAGCGCCAATTGCGCGGCTTCGTCCAAGGTGTAGGCGAAGTACACGTTCCCTTCTTGGCGCACGGTGGGGTTCTTTCCTAAAAAGAGCGCCACCACGGGTTTACGTAAGCCTTGCATGACCTCAGAAATTTTGGCGCGGACGCGCTCGGCAGGCGGTTTCGAGACAAAGGCGATCACGTCCGTGCTGGGATCGGCATCGAGCATTTCCAAGGCGGTTAACGCGGAGAGCCCACCCACCGCTTCGGAGAGATCACGCCCCCCTAAGCCGATGGCGTGCGTGATCCCTGAGCCCTGTAAGGCAATTTGGGAGCAGAGTTCCTGAATCCCCGTCCCCGAGGCCCCCACGATCCCGATCGAGCCTAAGCCGCGTTCCATGCGGTTAGCAAAGGCCAAGGGCGCGCCATTAATGACGGAGGTGCCGCAGTCGGGCCCCATCACCAAGAGCTTTTTCTGGCGCCCCAAGGTCTTTAATTGCACTTCTTTTTCAACGCTGACGTTATCTGAGAAGAGCATGACGTGCTGGCCACGTTCTAACGCTTCCAGTGCGGGCTCATGGGCGTACATCCCTGCGATGCTAATTAAGGTGATGTTGGCATCGGGCAAGCTACGCAGCGCGCGGTTGTAACTATGAACGATGGGGTACGAGGCGCTCTTTCGACCTTGCATCATCGCTAAGAGGGCCGCTTCCATACGGTCACGTACGATATCCGTGATGGCGTCAGACGCCCCCTCGGTCTCGATGACCACGCAAATGTCGTTGGGACCCGCTTCGTCTAACGTGTCGTGCCACATCCCGGTTTCACGGAACACGTCTTTATTGGACGGCGTCCCCATCATGATCGAGACACGCTTAAGGTCGTCGGCCTTACTTAGGTCTCGGGAGATAAGCATCAAGCTCACAGAGTCTTGAAAGCTCCCCTTTTTCAAAAAGGCATGAAGCATATCGTCTCCTTGTGGTGGAAAACTTTTGTTGTCGAAATATCCCCTGTGTGATATTCCTTGAATTCATTAAATCACTGACTTAAAAAAGAATTCCATAGGAAATCAGGGCGTGATTAACAAAGGTTTTTTATTAATTCGTGGCTTGGGATTTAGAGCCCGTTCCCACCGTCCAAAGGGCGAGCCAACCCACGATGAGCAGCCCCATCGCCAGGTAGAACCCGCTATTGAAACTGGTGGTCTGATCCTTGATCCAACCCGTAAAGACGGGGGCAAGAATGGCCCCTAACATGGCGATGCAGTTAAACATCCCGTAGACCGAGCTGCGTTTGTCGGGCGGGGCGTATTGCGACGTTAACGCCAAGAGCATGGGATCGCAGACCAGCTTCCCAACAATCCCATAGGCCACCAGCGAAATGACGACCGAGGACCAGCTCTCCCAATACATCAAGGCGCCAATGGCGATGATGGACAAGGGAATGAGCGTTAAGAGGATGGGTTTGCGGGCTTGGAATTTGTCAGAGAGGCGCGCCAGAATGATGGCACTGGGCACGCTCGTCCAGGCAACGAGCGAAGAAACCGCCCCTGTTTCCGAGGGGGCAATCCCCTTGACCTCCGTGAGGTACTGCGGTAACCACGTCACCATGACGAAGAACCCGTAGACGCTACAGAATTCCACGAAGAAAATGGTAAAGAGATTGCGTGAGCCCAAGATCGAGAGCACGCTCGACCAGGAGCCGGCGTTTGAGGTCGTCCCCGTCTTCTTTGCTTCGGCCTTTCTTGCTTTATGCACATCGGGCACGAAAAAGAGAATCACAAACCCTAAGAGAATCGTGGGAATGGCATAGAGGTAAAAGGGCATGCGCCAGCCCATGTCGAGCGTGTAGGCGATGTAACTCGACCCAATGAGCCCTAAGGTGACCCCGACGGCTTGCCCTGAATTAATGAGGGCAAAGCCTAACGCACGAAATTCTTCCGGCGTGGAGTCGTTACTTACCGCGTATTGCGGTCCATAGTAAAAGCCTTCCCCAAAGCCCGCTAAGAAGCGCACCATCAGGAGAATGGCAAAGCTCGTCACCAAGCCCGTGAGCCCCGTGGCGATCCCAAAAATCATGAACCCGATGAAGATGATTTTGGTGCGGCCATAGCGGTCACCGAAGAGCCCCGAGGGAATCTGCACCGCGGTGTAAATCAAAAAGAAGACGCTACTGATTAAGCCGACTTCAGTACTGGAAATGCCAAATTCCTGCTGAATCAGACTTTGAATCGGACTCAAAATGGTTCGGTCGGCGTACATGAACACCCAACCGAGGAAAAAGAGGAAGGAGGTGAGTAACCATCGATAATTCTTTTTCTGCATAGAACCTCCCCATCGATGTTGAGCGAGGGAGAAAAGGGCAAAAACGGAGGAGGCTGAGTCCTAAAACTCAGGGGTCTCCTCCGTCTAATGTGTGGGTTATAGCATGATGAGCGAACCCATTATTTTTGTTTTTCGCGGATCATGAGGGTCGCGAGAATCCCGATGGCGAGCAGCCCAACGGAGACGTAGAACCCAGAATTCCAAGACCCGGACGTGTCACGTAACCAGCCCGTTGCGTACGGGGCAATAATGGCCGAACACATCCCCACGAAGTTGAAGATCCCAAAGGCCGTGGAGAGCTGATTGCGCGGCGTGTTGTCGGCCACCAAGGCGATCAACAAGGGGTCAGTGGCGAGTTTCCCAAATAACCCGTAGCACACCAACGAGACCATCATGATTTCCTTGCTATCGGTCGTCATCAAGAGAATGATGCTCAACGCGGCTAAGGGCATGATGCAGAAGATCACCGGGCGACGCTTGCCGATCTTGTCCGACATAAACCCATAGAAGAGGGCGGCCGGAATCGAGGTCCACGCGACCAAGGAGGAGACAAAGCCCGTGTCAGAGCGTGCAATGTGACGCACTTCTTCTAAGTAGACGGGGAGCCACGTCACCATCACGAAGAACCCGTAGAGGCTGCAGAACACCAACACGTACGTGAGCACTAAGTTGCGGTTCTTTAACAAGTCCCCAATGCGCGCCTTGGGCTGGTTGCTCGTCACCGCCGTGTCCTTGGGTTCTTTCACAAAGATCCAGATCCCCAAGCCCACCAACAAGGTCGGAATGGCAAAGACGTAGAAGGGAAGCTGCCAGCCACCATCCAAGTCGATGGCGAGGTAGCTCGAGGCCACTAACCCCAAGGTGATCCCGAAGGCCTGCCCCGAATTAATCACGGCGCTCCCGAGGGTGCGGTACTTCGTCGGAATCAATTCCGAAGAGAGCCCGTACTGGGGCCCGTAGTAGAAGCCCTGCCCAAAGCCCACCATAGCGCGCACTAAGAGCAAGATCCCGAAGGAGCCCACCATCCCGGTGATGCCCGTAAAGAGCCCGAAGATGGCAAAGCCGATGGCGATGATTTTGGCTTTACCAAACTTGTCGCCCAGAATCCCCGAGGGGACTTGAAGCAAGGTATAGACCAAGAAGAAGACACTACTGATTAAGCCCACTTGAGCGTTATCCAGCCCGAAGTCACTTCGGATGAGCGTCTGGACGGGGTTTAAGATCATGCGGTCCGCATAAATGAAAATCCACCCCAGGAAAAAGAAGAGCACGGCGACTTTCCAGCTCGTTCCTTGTTTGTTGTTGCTGATTTCGGTCATAGCAAACTCCAAAAGTCAGAATTGGAGGTTTAGAGGGAAGCGACGAGTTTGAACTTATGAAAATGCGCCACTTTTAAAGCTAGTGTAGAAATAAGGGCGTGGGGGATTGCTAAAAGCTTTCAAATCAATCCCCTTTTGATTTTCAAAGGATTTTTTAAACTCTGTCGGTTACCCGTAAGGGTGTGACCTAGTAGAAGGTCAGGGCCGCGGCAGTGGGCACAATTTGGGTGCCCGCTTCCCCTTTGACGATGGCCTCAATGTCTTCCAAGGCGCCGATGGCGGCACGGTTGCCCGTCTTTTGAACGAATTCGCACGCAGCCAACACTTTCGGACCCATGGAGCCCGCCGCAAAGCCCATCGCGAGCAGTTGCTCAGGCGAGGCTTCTTTGACTTGTTTTTGTTCTGGCGTCCCCCAGTTCACAAAGACGCCGGGCACATCCGTGGCAATCACTAAGCCGTCAGCATTTAAATCCTGCGCCAAGAGGCTGCAGCAGAAGTCCTTGTCAATGACCGCTTCGACGCCTGTGAGTTTCCCGTCCTTTTCTAAGACCGGCACCCCGCCGCCCCCGCCACTAATGACGATGACGCCCGCCTCCGTTAACGTACGAATGGATTCGATTTCGACAATGCGTTGGGGTTTGGGGCTGGGCACAACACGGCGCCAGTACTGGCCGTCGGGTTTGACGACCCAGTGGTTTTCTTGGGCTAAGTGTTTGGCCGTGGCCTCATCGTAGACGGGACCAATGAATTTTGTCGGGTTACTAAAGGCGGGATCGGTGTCGCTCACCACGGATTGGGTAACCACGCAGGCGACGTCTTTGCCCGCTAAGGCATTACGCAATTCCTGCATAAAGAGGTACCCCACCATGGCCTGACTTTCGGCACCCAGAATGTCGAAGGGGTAGGGTTTGACATGTTCCCCATAGGCTTCGTTTTGTAGCGCAATCAGACCGACTTGCGGCCCATTGCCGTGGCCCAAAACCAAGGTGTGATCGCGTGCAATCACTTCCAGCGCCTCGCAGGCTAAACGCACGTTTTTGATTTGCGTTTGCGCCGTCATGGCTTCGCCACGACGAAGCAGGGCATTGCCCCCGAGCGTAACAACGAGTTTCATAGCATTCTCCTTTTAATGGATGCGTAGCGTAGGGCTTAAAGCACGGGTCCAAGCGGCCCAAAGCCCTCCTTAGGTTCAATGCTAAGAAAGCGCAGGCTTGGAAATTTTGAAAGTTTCTGGGGCGAAGAGGTGGGGATTATCAAAAAATATCGACCAATGACTCAAGCGCCCTCGTGTTACGCTTAATCGTACAGGAAAGTGGGACGATAACGCCCTAGTCCGATGGGGTAGGTCAGGGTTGAGAGGCGTCTCGTTTTGAATCTACCGTGGGTAACCGCTATGCGTGTCTTGGCTTACGACAAAACGCTGGAAAAAGACTTAATGACGCCACGAGGCGTGGTGGAGGCGCTGGTGCTCGCACGCTACCCACACGGGGCGCTCATTGAATTAGGGGGCACCTCACGCTTTGTCGGGCGCATTGCCCGTGGGTTGCTGCCGGGCTCCCTCATTGTGGACGCCTCAGGGCTCGCCTTTATTCAAGCGCGGCAAAGGGTGACGTTCACCTCCGGGGACGCGCCAATCGGGCTGAGCGTTAAACGAAGCCTTCGCTTTGACCTTACGCGCCCCACGAGCCCCACCTTTAACGTGAACCCTGAGGCGTACCGAATTCTCAACGCGTGGCTTGCTTCCAAGCAAACGGGGTTGGGCGCCCACATTGCCCTTAAGCGTCAGCCCTATCCATGGTGGGTGTTTGATCCGACGGTGGACGCTTCAGACGCAGACTTGGACCGGGCCTTTCGTTTCTTTATTGGGCGGGGGTCTGGCTCCACGCCCTCAGGGGATGATTTCCTCACCGGGGCGATGGCGCTCTGGCACCGAATGACGTTGATGCCTGGCGCACAGGCGCGACTCCGAGTGCTGGCGCATTTGGAGGCTGAATTCGATCACCTCACCACGACCACGTCCACCCAGTATTTGCGTGCAGCGTTAACGAATCAATTTTCGAGCCACGTATTGAGCCTGTTAGAGGCCTTAGTGCATCCCCGCTCACCGCTTCAGCTCACCGGGGCACTCAATCGCTTTTTGCGTCATGGCGCGACCTCTGGGGTAGACGCCGTGACGGGAATGGGGGTGGTGTTAAACGCTATTGCCCCCAAGGCTTCTTGAGGCCTCAGGGAGGACAGGCGGGTGAAATGTCGATAAAATAACGCCTTACCCTCCAAAGGGAGGACGGGGGCGAGGGCTTCCTATTGCTTCCCTTTAAATCGAAAACAGAGAAAGGACACCCTAGTTATGGCATTGACGCAAACGGAATTGAAACGCGAAGTCGCTCGTGAAGCCTTGGCGTACGTAGAAGACGGCAAGATTTTAGGCGTAGGGACGGGGTCCACGGTGGACCAATTCATTGACTTACTGCCCACGATTCGCGAAAAGATTCCGGCCTGTGTGTCCTCGAGCGAGCGCTCCACCGTTCGCTTAGAAGCCTTAGGCTTTAAAGTGCTCGACATGAATGAAGTCGACGAGATCGGCGTCTATGTGGACGGGGCCGATGAAATCGATCCGCGCTACTCCATGATTAAGGGTGGGGGCGGTGCGCTTACCCGCGAAAAGATTGTGGCGTCGATCTCCAAGCGCTTCGTTTGCATTGCGGACGAATCGAAGAAGGTGGGTATTTTGGGGAACTTCCCCTTGCCCGTGGAAGTCATCCCGATGGCCGCTCGCGCCATTAAGGCCCGTTTAGAAGCCTTTGGGGCAGAGGTGACGTTGCGCGACTTTGTCACCGACAACCAGTGCCACATTTTGGATGCCCGTGGTTTAGAAATTCTCGAACCCGAAATCCTTGAGCGCGAAATCAACAGCTGGCCGGGGGTCGTCACCGTGGGGCTCTTTGCGGAGCGCGGGGCGGATGTCCTTCTTTTGGGCACGAACGAGGGCGTCAAGACCTTTACCCGCTAAGGGACTCAACGCACGAGTGGGGGCATCAAGCGGTGCCCCCAACAAAAAAGAACGCCCTTGGGAGTCGAATCCCCAAGGACGTTCCTTTTTGTTTTGAACGGGACGAATCTCGTTACTGGGCGACCGGCGTATAGCCTTCTGGCATTTCAACGCCTTCCCCGAAGAAATAACGTTCGCACTGCTTTTGCAAGTGCTGACGCGCGGCCAAGTCGGCCAAATTTAAACCGTATTCATTGACCATCATCGTTTGCAATCGGGTCCATTCAGCCCAGGCTTCCTGGCTGACATTGAGCCAAATACGCTTGCCTAATTCGCCCGGGAACGGGGGATAGACCAAGCCTTCAGCTTCTTTGTTGAGTTTGACGCAATGGACAGTGCGGCTCATAGAGAACTCCTCGATTGAAAATTCGGATAAAAGGGGCGTCGGCCCCTTGATGCTATGCACCATTGTACCCGTCTTTTCCTTCCTACGACGGTGGTCACGTTTCTTACGGTCGGGTTCAGCCTGACCTCAATTGGGTATCGATTCTAGAGATGAGTAATCGCGCATTATTTGCCGCTTTTCAAAAAGTTAAATCGGAAGTCGAAGAGGTGGTGACGGATCGCCGTCAACGCGATGAAAAAGCGCGCCGTGAAGTGGAAGAAGCGCGTATTCGTCAAAAGCGTGAAGCCCGTTTGCGCGAACAGGCCGAAGCCCTGAAGGCAGAGGAAGCGCGTGCCGCACGCGTGCGTGCTCAAAAAGAGGCAGAAGAAAAAGTCCAGGCTCAGGCAAAGTCCAAAAAAGCCCCCGCTCGTCGAGCAGAGGTGAAGGCGGCGCCCCGTCCCCAGACGGAAGTGCGCGCAACCTCGAAAGCGAAAGCGCGTAAGCCTCAAAGTCCCTCGAAAAAGCCCGCATCGCCGATGGGCGCCTTGGGGGCCACCTTGAAGAAAGCCCAAGTGGCTCGTCAAGAGCGCATGACCTGGTTAGAGAAGCGTAACCCCATTGGGAAGGTGACCTTAATGCCGGGGCTCCCTGTCTCAGAGCAGGGGGACGAACTCGTGAAGCTCATTCGCGATAACCGTGTCGTCATCATCTGTGGGGAAACGGGCTCGGGGAAAACGACGCAGTTGCCGAAAATCGCCTTAATGGCGGGACGCGGTGAAACGGGTCGCATTGCGCATACGCAGCCGCGCCGTATTGCCGCCACTTCCATTGCAAAGCGCATTGCCGAAGAACTCAAAACGGAGCCGGGCGAGGTCGTTGGCTACAAGGTGCGTTTTACCGATAAAACGTCGCCAGGGGCCACCATCAAACTCATGACGGACGGGATTTTGCTCGCGGAAACCCAGCACGATCCGTTATTAAAGCAGTACGACACCATCATCATCGACGAAGCGCATGAGCGTAGCCTCAACATTGACTTTTTGTTGGGCTACTTAAAGCAGCTCTTAGCGAAACGCAAAGATTTGAAGGTGATTATCACCTCCGCCACGATTGACGCGAACCGCTTTGCCGAGCACTTTGCCCACCAAGGACGAGCGGCTCCCATTGCGCAAGTGTCGGGGCGCACCTACCCCGTGGAAATCCGTTATCGCCCGATGGCTGACGCCGATGAAACGGACGACAAGACGCTCACGGACGCGATTGATGCCGCGTGCCATGAATTAGAAATGGCGGGGCGCGGGGACATTTTGGTCTTTTTGCCGGGGGAACGTGAAATCCGCGAAACGGCGGACGCGTTACGTAAAACGCACTCCCCTGTAACCACGGAAATCTTGCCCCTCTTTGCGCGCTTATCGGCAGCCGACCAGGAACGCGTCTTTAAGCCGGGTGCCAAACGTCGCATTGTGCTCGCTACGAATGTTGCCGAAACCTCCATTACGGTCCCAGGGATTCGCTTTGTGGTGGATACGGGGTTAGCGCGTGTGAATCGCTACTCGTACCGCAACAAGGTTGAGCAACTTCAGATTGAACCCGTGAGTCAGGCGGCGGCCAACCAGCGTGCGGGTCGATGCGGTCGTGTGGCCGATGGGATCTGCATTCGTTTGTATGACGAAAATGACTTTAACCGTCGTGATGAATTTACGGATCCGGAAATCCTGCGCTCCAATTTGGCCGCGGTGATTTTGCGTGCGGCGAGCTTAAAGTTGGGCGACGTGCGCAGCTTCCCCTTTGTTACCGCCCCCACGCCGCGTGCGATTTCGGACGGCTACGCGCTCTTAAACGAATTGGACGCGATGGATGATGACGGGCGCTTAACGAAGATCGGTCGCGAGTTGGCGACGTTGCCCGTGGATCCGCGTTTGGGTCGTATGTTGTTAGCGGGTCACCATCGTGATGCCTTGGATGAAGTCTTGATTATCGCCTCGGGCTTGAGCATTCAAGACCCCCGAGAGCGTCCCTTGGATCAGCAGCAAGCTGCGGACGAAGCGCACAAGAAGTTAGCGGACGAGCACTCCGACTTTATGAGTTACGTGAAGTTGTGGCGCTGGGTGGATCAAGCCTTTGCGAACAAAGAAAGTAACCGTAAGTTGGAGGCGGAACTCCATCGTCGCTTCTTGTCAGTGCGTCGCCTGCGTGAGTGGCGTGACGTTTATCGTCAGTTAAAGCGCATGACGGAAGACTTGGGGTGGCGCGTAAACACCACGCCCGCCACGTCGGAGGCGGTGCATCGCAGTCTCTTGGCAGGGCTCTTAGGCAATATTGGGTCGAAGGCCGTGAACGCAGACTATAAGGCCCCGCCTTACTTAGGTGCACGCGGGATTAAGTTCTGGCTGTGGCCAGGTTCCATTCGTGCGAAAAAGGGCGGCCGCTTTGTGATGGCGGCTGAACTCATCGATACGACGCGTCTCTATGCGCGCTGTGTCGCCGAGGTGGATGCCGAGTGGATTGAGGCGGAAGCGGGGTCGCTACTTAAAAAACACCGTAACGATCCACGCTGGGAAAAGCGCCGTGGGGAAGTAACGGCCTCGGAAAAGGGGACGCTCTACGGCATTACGCTCTACACGGACCGCCGTGTGTCGTTAGCCAAACACGATCCAGTATTGGCTCGCGAACTCTTCATTCGTGGGGCTTTGGTGGAAGGGGAATTAGAAAATCCCCCGGCGTTTTTGCGCCACAATGCGCGCTTAATGCGTGACATTGAAGAGATGGAACACAAAACCCGACGCCCTGACGTGTTAGTGGACGATGAACTCATCTTCCAGTTCTATAACGAACGACTCCCTCAAGACGTAGCAACGGCCGCGGGCCTCAAAGCCTGGATTAAAGCGCACCCGTCGGTGAACCGTGCCCAGGGCGAGGGGACCCTCTTTATGGAAAAAGCGGACTTGATGCGCCGTGAGGCCACCGATGCAGCGAACACCTACTTCCCGAAGACCCTGACGATGGCGGGCGTTGAGATGGCGCTTACCTATCACTTTGAGCCCGGGAGCCCGCGCGATGGGGTGACAGCCACCGTCCCCTTGTTTGCGCTCAATCAGTTGGATCCCTTGCGTGCGCAGTGGTTGGTCCCCGGCATGGTAAAAGAAAAGGCGGCGTTACTCTTAAAGAGTCTGCCCCAGAAGATTCGCCGTCATTGTGTGCCGTTACCCAACTACGCGGAAGGCTTTTACGCGCGTGTGGAAGCTCACTTCCCGCCGCAAGAGGGCTTCTTAGAGGTGCTCGCGCGCGATGTGCGTGAAAACCGTCCCGTGGACTGCCGTGTGTCGGACTTTAAGCCTGAGGGGTTGCCCGCGCACTTAATTTTGAATTTCAAAGTGGTGGACGAAGACGGGCGCCAGTTGGCGATGGGGCGCAATCTCGCGCAACTCAAAGCAGAACTCGGCGCCGAAGCTCAAGAAGCCTTTAAGTCGGTCGCGGAAGAAGATGCCTTGACGGGCGACTTTGACGATGAGATCACGGGCTGGACCTTTGGGGAATTGCCTGAACTCATGGAAATTAACCGTAACGGTCAAACCCTGATTGGGCACCCGGCCCTGGTGGATAAGGGGGAGCATTGCGCGATTGAAGTCTTTGATGACCCCGAGGAAGCCAAGGCCGAACACCGCTCGGGGCTCTTGCGCCTTTATCGTATTGCCTTAAAAGAGCAAGTGCGCTTTATTGAGCGAAGCCTCAAAGACTTGGGGCGCCTACAGATGCAAGCGCAGATGGTCCCGGGGCTCGATAAGAGTTTTGCCTCAGGGACGTCCCTTACCAACGAAGTCGTCGACTGTACGCTCTCGGCCTCGGCCCTGGTGGAACCTTGGCCCACGAGCGCCCAAACCTTTAGCGCTCGTCGTGAAGATGTGAAGGAGCGCTTGAGTTTGTTAGCCGGTGAAGTCGCCCGCCTCTTGGTGGAGATTGTCACGGAAGCCGCCCCCATCGTCGGGAAACTTAAACGCCTGTCGGACGAAAAGTCGCTCGTTGACGACGTCTTAGGGGAACTGCACGCCCTTTTCCCCAAGGGCTTTTTAAAGACGGTACCGTTGGATCAGTTACGCCACTATCCGCGTTACTTAAAGGCGCTTAACTATCGATTGGATCGTTATCGCGATGAGCCTGAGCGTGATGCCAGCCGTCAGGCGGAAGTGAATCGCCTTGAGACGCTTTGGCGTCGTCAGATGCAGGCACGAAAAGGCAAGGAAGACGAGGCGCTCACACGCTTTTTCTGGCTTCTGCGAGAACTTCGTGTGAGTCTCTTTGCCCAGCAATTACGCACCCCGATGCCGGTGAGCGTTAAGCGCTTAGAGCGTGTGTGGCAGGCGATGAGCCGACTTTAAGCCAAACCAAAGAGAGGGTGAGGGACCCGTTTCCCGCTGTCACCCTCTCTTTTTTCTTGGACAAAAAAGCGAATTAATACTTGTTCTCAATGGGGGTTTAGGTCTAAACTTCTTGGGTTTAGGAGAGAAGGCGCGGGTTTGATTGTGTACTAATGTGACACGAATGCCGTTGTTTTCTCTTCGTGTCCCTTCACTCTTACACACCTTGGCGGGGTTTTCGTGACGTTAGTTAAAAAAGCACTCCTTTGTGCCTTTAGTGCGTTGAGTCTTAGCGTTGCAACGCTTCCCCTGAGTGAAGCCGCCTGGGGTGCCACGTCGACCAACGCGAAAAAGGTCGCCCCCAAGCAGCGTGTGGCGAAAGCCAAAGCGAAGCCCGCACGCGTCATGAAAGCCAAAAAAGTGGTGCGCCGTAACGTGCGTCGCACGCGCTATCAAGCGCCCAGTCAAGCCACCTTGGCGGGGTTGCGCAAAACGCCAGACGCCTTAGCGCTCTCGAGCTCGGTTGCCTATGTGGTTGACGAATACACGGGGGAAGAGCTCTTTGAAAAGAACGCAGGCGTCACGCTTCCCATTGCATCCGTGACCAAACTCATGACGGCTTTGGTGATTGCGGAAGAAAAGCTCCCGTTAAATCAAAAGATTCGTATTACCCGCGGGGACTATGTGCGATCGCATGCCTCCTCTCGCTTACGAAGTGGCATGGTGATGACGCGCGGTGAAGTCTTAAAAGCCGCCTTAATGTCGAGCGACAACCGAGCGGCACACGCCTTAGCGCGTACGTATCCGGGTGGGATGCGTGCCTTTTTAAAGAAGATGAATGAAATGGCTCAGGGGCTTGGCATGAAAGATAGTTTCTTTGCCGATCCCACGGGGCTAGATAACCGTAACCACTCGACGGCGCGTGACCTCGCGAAATTAGTGAGTGCCACGAATAAACATAAAGCCATCCGTGAGGCCTCCACTTTACCGGTCGCAAAACTTCGAGCGGGGCGCCGCGTCATCAATATGCACACCACCAACCGTTTAATTGGGGATCCCACGTGGACGATTGGGGTGCAGAAGACGGGCTTCACTACGGCAGCTGGTCGCTGCATGGTTTTACAAAGCCAGGTGGGAGAACGCTCCGTGGTGATGGTGGTCTTAGATAGTCCCAATAGCGCCAAGCGCGCGAACGACATGCGCACCATGCGAAACTTCATTCAAAAGCAATCGCGCTTTGATGAAGAGTTTGATGGGTCGCTAGCGATGCAGATGTTCTAAAAGAGAAAAGGGAGTGCCCCGTTGGGGCGCTCCCTTCTTCGTTTCCCCTTAGGGGAGACGATCCGCGACGATTTCCGCGATGTCTTGGATGGTGAAGTCCTTAGCGGACTCATCCAAGGTTTTCGCCGTATCGAGCATCGTTAAGCAGTGGGGACAGGCCACCGCGCAGCCCGACGCGCCCGTTTCACGAAGCGCCTTTAAGCGAATGACGTTAACGGGATCGCGTTTGCCCTTGCGATCGGTCCACATCATGCCGCCCCCTGCACCACAGCAAAGGGTCTTGGCGCCGTGTTCTTTTTCGACGTCCTTGGGGGCGGTCCCAAGGGTGAGTTCCAGCACATGGCGAGGCGCCGCCTCAATTCCATTGATGCGCGCTAAGTAGCACGGATCGTGGTAGGTAAGATTCGCCGTATCCGCCGGGGTGAGCCCCGGGAGTTTCCCAGCTTGCAAGAGCCCTTCAATAAAGACCGTGTGGCTCACGACGGGGTACTTGAAGTCCTCTGAGAGTTCCGGGTACTCGTTTTTGAGCGTATTAAAGCAGTGCGGGCAGGTCACCAAAATGCGATCAAAGTCGTACTGCGCGAAATTGTCTAAGTTCTCTTGGAAGGCCGTTTGGAAAAGGTACTCTTCCCCTAAACGACGACCGAATTCCCCATGACAACGCTCTTCGGCCATGACGGCAAAGTTAACGCCAGCGGCCTTGAGAATCTTCACCATGGCACGCGCCACCTTGCGGGTACGACGGTCGTAACTGGCAGCACACCCCACCCAGTAGAGGATGTCGTAGTGCACGCCGCTTTCAGCGACCGGAACGTCTAACCCTTCGGCCCAATCCAGGCGCTCATAGGGGTCAAGCCCCCAGGGGTTCCCCACCGAGGCGACGTTTTCCATGACTTCCGCGGCACCCTCAGGGAAGCGTCCTTCTTCAAGCGCTAATGAGCGACGCATCTCGACAATCATCTCAGGGATCGGAATGCCCGAGGGGCAAGCGCGTTGGCAAGCGCCACAGGTCGTGCAGGACCAGAGCTGATCCGACGTGACGAAGTCGGAAACAGGACGATCTTCCCCTTCAGGGAGCGCACGCAACCCATCGCGCAACGACGTCACCACCTGGCGGGGCTTCAAGGGCGTTCCCGCACGCATGGCCGGGCACGCATTATTGCAGCGCCCACATTCCACACAGGCGTCGAGTGCCGTACGACGGGCTTCGTTAAATTGACTTAACTGCGAAATCCCAAACTGTTCTTGCTCTTCAATGTCTTTAATGGGCGTGATGTGCACCAAGGGCTTTTCATCGCTCAAATACATCTGACGCGGCACACGATAGAGGTGCGCGTAGATGGTAATGGGAATGGCCGCAATAAAGAGTAGCGCCGCCACACCATGAACGGTCCAAATGATGACGTGCAGGGTCTCCGCCGACGGCGCCGTTAACCCCATCGCCAAATAGGTTTTCGCCAAGGCGTTCCCCACAGGGCTAAAGACGCCCCAAAGGGGTTGGGTGGCGACTAAGCGTAAGGCTTCTACCACAAAGCCCGAGATGACGATGAAAATCAAGGTCGCATAGCCAATCACGAAACGACGATCGCGCGGCAAATGGCTCTTTTCGCTCCAACGACGCTTAATCCCTAAAAGGAGCCCAATCAAGAGGGCCAAGCCCCCCATATCAAGGACGAATTTGTAGGCTAAGTAGACGGAGCCTTTTAAGAACTGGTTCCCAAAGACATAGTGACCGACGTCCCAGTCCACGGTGGCAATCACCGTACCGCACAACAATAAGAAAAAGCCCCAGGACAAAATCCAGTGCACGGTGCCCGCCTCCGTTTCACGGAGCTTGGTTTGCGTGAAAAGAGAGCGAAAGAGTGCGAGTAAGCGACGGGCCTGGTTGGGACGCGTATCGTTGAGCTTTTCTTGCGTGCGTTGCCAATATAAGAAATTCTGACGCACGCCCCAGAGGAGCGCGAACACCGCCAAAATCCCTAAGACGTAGACGCCAACTTCCCCCCATACGGGGACATTCCAGAAAGTTGGGCGAAGTGGGATATCGTTCATTGTTAAAGAAAAAAGAGTGATAAGAGGGGTCAGGCGGTATTGTAACCGACAGGCTTAGGTGGGGATTGAATTTCAGAAAATCGTTGGAAAACGCCCAAAGAAAAGGGCTTCGGAATCGAGTCGAAGCCCTTTTTAAGGGTGGCACTAACGTAGTGAAGTGTGTCCTTACATTAACTGGCGGTAGCGTAACGCTTTCGTGCGCGGATCGCGTTCGCTCACCATCACCACGGGACGGGTAAGTTCCAGCGCAAACGTGGGAAAGCGCGGATCCGTAATCGGACGGCGCCAGTGGCGCGCGAGCGTAATGTGGGGAACAAAGGCGCGCTTATCAAAGGTGAGCCCTTGGCGGGTGATTTCCGCTCGCACGGCTTTCGCTAACTCATCCAAGCTTTCGCGCGGGGTAATCCCCAGCACCAAGGCGTTGGCTTTATGCCAGTGCTCTAAGTACCCCGTTTCAATACGGTTGGGGGTGAGCATCCCTAAGGGGGCGAGCGCCGCATTGAGTCG
The DNA here is from genome assembly GCA_020025955.1 of Sutterella sp. Taxonomy (GTDB): domain Bacteria; phylum Pseudomonadota; class Gammaproteobacteria; order Burkholderiales; family Burkholderiaceae_F; genus Sutterella. The sequence goes on along the minus strand of JAHHRF010000020.1, from coordinate 1,785 downwards.
ACGCCCCGCAGCTTCGTCGGCCTCGCCAATAAAAGCGAGCGTTAAATGCAGATTCATCGTGTCGGTGAAATGCGCCAATCGATCGACACGGGTGAGTTCACGTTTAGCGTGACGCTCAATTTGGTCGCAAACCGGCGAAGGAAACGTTAAAGCAACGAAGAGACGGGTCATTGAAATAACTCCTTATGATGAAACATGGGTCCTGATCGGTGGAAAAAAAGAAAGGGTATTGACCACCGAAACAAGGAGAAAAACAAAGGGGCGAAGGGCGCCCACAGAAAAACACTTAAAGGATTTAGGGCTCAAAGACGATTGAGGCCAAACGAAAGAAGCCCGAGGGGAACGGCTCCTCGGGCTTCTAAAGCAGTGTGTTGAGTGGTCGTTAGATCGTTGCTACCTTTTGAGCGGCTTGCCAATCGCTAATCGCTTCAACACTATCCACAATGAGTTGAGGACCGTTATAGATAAAGCCCGTGAAGAGTTGCACGAGGGAGGCACCGGCTTGCATCTTCTCCACGGCTTGTTCGGGCGTGAGGACGCCCCCCGAGGCAATGATGGGGAGGGCGCCGTCGAGGTGCTCGGCTAAAAGACGAACCACTTCCGTGGAGCGTGCGGCAAGGGGTGCCCCGGAGAGGCCGCCTGGCAACGCGGCCTTGGGTTCGTTGTCAAGCCCTGGGCGCGCGAGCGTCGTATTGGTGGCAATGACGCCATCGATCCCGTGCTCCACGAGCGCGTCCACGCAACGACGTAATTCATCGTCTTCTAAATCCGGAGCGAGCTTCACCGCAATCGGGACGTATTTGCCGTTGGCCGCGTCTTGGGCGGCTTTGCGTGCCTCCGTGACGGTGACGAGTAACGCCTTGAAAGCGTCTTCGGCTTGCAGATCACGAAGGTTCTTCGTGTTCGGGCTCGAGATATTAATAGCGATGTAGTCCGCGTGGTTATAGACGTGGCGCACCCCATAGTCATAGTCCGATAACGCCTCATTCATCGGGGTGAGGGCGTTTTTGCCCACGTTAATCCCGAGAATCCCTTGACGAAGTCGATAAGGCGCCGCGCTATGAAGGTTCTTTAAGACCTGTTCAATCCCTTGGTTGTTAAAGCCCATGCGATTAATGATCGCTTGCTGGGGAACCAATCGATGGAGGCGAGGCTTGGGGTTACCGGGCTGCGGCTTCGGGGTAATCGTACCGATTTCAATATGACCAAAGCCCATGCCACCCAAAGGCGTCACTAAGGTGCCGTTTTTATCGAAGCCCGCCGCCAAACCAATCGCGTTGGGGAAGGTAAGCCCCATGACGTTAACGGGGGCTTCTTTGGGGAAGGGGGCAAGGAGGCGCGTCACCCCCAAATGCGAAGCCCAATTCAGATTGGCAGCCAAAATGGCATGCGCTGTTTCCGGGTCGAAACAAAAGAGCATTCGACGAAGCGTATGGAAAAGCATAAGGGCCTCACAAAAGAAAAGAGAGTGGGGTTGAGCTTTGAAGGTCGTGTTGTAAACACTCTATATAAGGGCTTTACGAACGGACAGCGTCAAACCCGAAGACTGTCGCCAGATTATAGGATAGGGGTAAGGGGGACTTGAAGTCACAGGTTGTAAATTTTTTCTAGGGAAAACTTGACAGCAGGAAAAACCCTATGTAATATTCATAACCTCAGTTGACGACGACAAGTTTTCTTGTCTGACTCAATCGAAAAGTTAGGTATCGCGGGATGGAGCAGTCTGGTAGCTCGTCGGGCTCATAACCCGAAGGTCGTTGGTTCAAATCCTTCTCCCGCAACCAA
>JAHHRF010000019.1 GCA_020025955.1 Sutterella sp. | reverse complement strand
AATGGACTTTTTTCACCATCGCGACGTTTCTATGTCGAAGGCGTCGACATCACTTTTGGGCCATGTCGAAAAAATGGACTTTTTTCACCATCGCGACGTTTCTATGTCGAAGGCGTCGACATCACTTCAGGCTCATGTCGAAAAAATGAGGCTTTTTCACCATCACGACGTTTTCATGTCGAAGGCATCGACATCACTTTGGGGTCATGTCGAAAAAATGGACTTTTTTCACCATCACGACGTTTCCATGTCGAAGGCGTCGACATCGTTTTGGGGTCATGTCGAAAAATGGGAAGATTGTCGACAAGTGGGCAGGCAAATAAAAAAAGAGGATGACGTTAGGTCATCCTCTTCTTCGTTTCAGAACTTAGAGCGGTAAAGACTGCTCTTTAAATTCGAGGGGTTTCTCTTTTTCTTCTTCATGAGCCGACCCCCAGACTTCCCCCCAGTCGCCGGTTAAGGCGCCCTTGGCGTAGTCCACGACACGGTTTTCAAAGAAGTTGGTGTGCGAGACCCCCAGCATGGCATCCACCCAGGGTAAGGGGTTCTTTTTCACCCCGAAGATCCCCTTCATGCCCAAACCGATCAAACGACGGTCTGCGATGTAGCGGATGTAGTCACGCACTTCTCCGCGCGTTAAGCGCTTCATTTCCGACACCCCAAAGGCCAAGTCAATGAAGGCGTCTTCGAGTTCCACCATCTTTTCCGCGATGGTGTAAATCTTGCGCTTTAATTCATCCGTCCAGAGCTCAGGATTTTCTTGGATGTACTCACGAAAGATTCGCGTCATCGATTCCGTGTGCAGGGTTTCGTCCGCGATCGACCAGGCAATAATCTGCCCCATGCCTTTCATGGTGCCGTTACGGGTGAAGTTCAAGAGCATCACAAAGGAGCTAAAGAGCTGCATGCCTTCGGTAAAGGCCGAAAATGCTGCAATCTGAGCCGCTAAGTCCTTTTTGTCTTCACTCACGTCGTTGAAGAAGTGGTGCTTTGCGGCCATGGCCTCGTACTGCAAGAATTCGTTATAGATCGATTCTGGCAACCCCAAGGTTTCAATCAAATGGGAGTACGCGGCAATATGTACGGCTTCGCGTGCTGCAAAGCTCGAGAGCATCATGCGCACTTCCGGCTGCTTAAAGCGGGGCAAATAGGTGTTGACATAGGCGCCTGAGACGTCAATGTCGCCTTGCGTAAAGAAGCGCAGAATCTTCGTGAGAAAGTCTTTTTCACTCTCCGTTAACTTCTGGTTGTAGTCCTTCACGTCTTCGAGCATGGGCACTTCCGTCCAGAGCCAGTGCATCTGCTCACTTTGCATAAAAGCTTCGTAAGCCCACGGATAGGTAAAGGGCTTGAAGTAATTGCGCTCATCTAAAAGACCACGCTCTTGGGGGCGTTTCACGCCCATTAAAGCTTCATCTGCCATGACTTGTCCTCTCCTTATCCTTCACACGCCAAGCACGTGGAGTCATCGGCCACGGCACGCATGTTGATTTCATCTTCAATACGACGGCGTTCGACCTGAACCCCGACACGGTCCGCTTTACGTAATTTGTCCGAGCGGTTGTAGTAAAGGCTCTTCAACCCCTTTTTCCAAGCCAAGAAGTGGCAGGCGTGTAAGTAGGGAATGGACACATCGGGCGGGAAGAATAAATTCACCGACTGCCCCTGATCGATAAAGGGCTGACGGTCGGCCGCTAATTCCACAATCCAACGCTGATCGAGTTCGATGGCGGTTTTGTAGATGTCTTTAATGTCTTGCGGTAAATCCTCGCGATGCTGTACCGAGCCATCGTGCGCAATCAAATCCGCCCAGACTTCATCGGTATCGAGCCCACGCTTGGCGAGTTCTGCCTTCAAGAAACGGTTCTTCATGATGTAGGCGCCCGAAATCGTATCTTGGCGGTACACGTTGGCGCGGGTCGGCTCAATTGAGGGGCTCGTTCCGCCCATAATAAGCGACGAACTGGCATTCGGGGCCACCGCCATCCAGTGCGAGAAACGGCGCATTACGCCGGCGTCTGCTGCGTCCGGGCACGCCCCACGACGCTCACAGAGCGCATGGTCTGCCGCTTCACAGCTCGAACGGATATGACGGAACATCGCCATGTTGGTGACCTTGGCCACCACGGACTCAAAGGGAATGCCATTTTTCTGCAAGTACGCATGGAACCCCAAGGCGCCCAAACCGACGCTTCGTTCACGCATGGCGGAATAGCGGGCGCGGGCAATGGGGTCGGGCGCATGCTCAATGAAATACTGAAGGACGTTATCTAAGAATTCCAACACGTCTTCAATAAACTGCGGGGCATGACGCCACTGGTCGAAATATTCCAAGTTAAGGCTCGAGAGACAGCAAACGGCCGTGCGTTCTGCGCTCGTGGGAAGGAAAATTTCCGTACAGAGGTTGGACCCGTGAATGGATAAGCCCTTTTTCTTGAGCCACTCGGGCATGGCACGGTTAGCCGTATCGGTAAAGACCAAATAAGGTTCACCCGTGTGCATACGCATCTCTAAAATGCGTTGCCACAAGTCGCGAGCCGAAACGACTTCCACCACTTCCCCCGTACTCGGGTGCTTTAAGGGCCAGCTGTCGTCCGCGTTTTCATCACGCATGCTCGCTTCGACTTTCGCCATAAACGCATCGGTGATGTTAACGCCATGGTGCAGGTTTAAGGCCTTTAAGTTCTGATCCCCCGTGGGTTTACGCATCTCAATGAAGCTAATGATGTCGGGGTGATCAATCGACAAAAAGGCGGCATAGGACCCACGACGGGTGGACCCTTGACGGTACGCCAAGCACGCCGCGTCATAAACCTTCAAATGGGGCATCACGCCCACACTCTTTTCGTCTGCGGAGCGAATCCCCACATGGATCCCTACGCCGCCCCCGAGCATGCTAAGCCAATTGACTTCCGACAAGGTGTCAACTAAGCCTTCTGCGCTATCGGGCATATAAGACAAGAAGCACGAAATGGGCAAGCCCTTTTTCGCACGACCAAAAGCCAAAATGGGGGTCGAGAAGCTCAACCAATGGCGGCTGGCGTAGTCATAAATACGTTGGGCATGCGCCGGGTTCGACGCAAAGGTTTCGGCCACGAACTTAAAGCGCTCCTGAGGGCTTTTTTCATCAGGGCGCATATAGCTTTCACGCAAACGCATGAGACCGAGCTCATCAAAGAGCGCATCACGGCTTAAATCAATTTGTACGGACATCCCATCACTCACAAAGCTGGGGGTTAGCGGGGTCTAAACCCAACGAAGGGGCGCCTCTCCTAGGCTCTCTTCGTCGTTTAGTAAAATCGAACAGGGAGAACTAATCCTTGTTGCTTATTTTCGTCACTAACACCATATATGGTAGATAGACCCCAACGGGTCAATGAATCGATAGTACCCCCAGAGCCCGCCTTCGTGCAACTCGGCAGACCACGTCGATCGATGTCGCATTATGAAAATGGATCCTGAGAATCAAGGAAAATTCATTCACCCTTAGGACCTTTCTCCTCCCTGATATAGGGGATGTGTAGGGGATTCTTTTTTCTTCATCCCGCCAGAGGGTATCGATTCGTTTCCACAACATTGCACCTCTAAAAGCGATTCTGGTAGGATTACGTGAAAACCCGATAGACTACTCGGACATCTCTCTTTTTCTTTCTGGAGACCACCATGACCAACGTTCGTCAACTTTCGCTCGCTGAAGCGAAAGCGTTAATTGAAGAGGCCAAGCGCCCCTTCGTTTTTGCTTGTGGCGCCCCCTGGTGCATTGACTGTGTGCGCGCTGCCCCCTTCTATATGAAGTTTGCTGAGCAGATGGCGGACAAAGCCGATTTTGGCGCAGCTAACGTTGACGAAGAACCGGCCCTCAAGGAAGCCTTCCAGATCGTGAACATCCCCACGATGATGGTTTTCAAGGACGGCAAAGAAGTCGGTCGTATTGTGGAAGTGCAGACCCCGGGTGAACTCAAAGCCTTCTTAGAAACCCACTTAGGGTAAAGATCAAGGAGCACACCTTCATGTTATTAGACATTCCGTTGTGCCACAGCTATAGCTTGTTGACGGGCGCCCCGTGTGCCATGGTCACCTCGCGCAATGAAGCGGGCGAAGATAACGTCATGGCCTTAGCCTGGAACACCATCTTTGAAATGGGGTCCCACCCGAAGGTGATTTTGGTCTTCGATAAGGGCCACACCACCACGGCGAACATCTTGGCGCGTGGCACCTTTGGGGTGTCGATCCCGGGGACGAACATGCGTCGTGAATTCTTGCAGTCGGGCTCCGTGCGCGGCCGCAACGTGGGCGACAAATTCAATCACTTGGGACTGAAGAAACTCGCTTGCGCCACCATTGAAGGCGTTTTGGTCGACGGCGCCCTCGCCCACTTAGAGTGTAAGCTCGTGGATCGTGAGCTTTTTGAACGCACGGGCATTGCCTTAGCGGAAATCACGCACGCTCGCGTCAAGGCGGACTACTGGAATGGCACGAGTTTAGATACCCGTGACCAGCCCGAGAACACCATGCACGCGGGGGGCGCGGCCAGCTGGTTTGCCCGTTCGCCCTTGAAAGCCTGGTCGGAAGGTTTGCGTTAAGCCCTCCCCTAGACGCTTCTAGAAACGAGCCCACGCGAGGTTTTTCCTCGCCTGGGCTCGTTTTCTTTTCATGGTGAGGATTTTCCCCAAATCTTGAGCATCAACCGCCCCATAAGCTCATGAGAAAAGCGCCTCACGAAAAATTGTCTTGGTTTCGTGAATTCCCCTCTTAGCGAGGCGAAGAGACAAAAATCAACAATTTTTAATCGAAGACAAATCACGTTTGCATTACACGTCACGCAAACAAGGGACACACAGTGCTTTTTCAGCACAATCCCTAATCATTTTCACCTAGACACTCCGTAGAATAAAGGGCGACGGTTTCAGAAAAACTCACGCTGTGCGGTTTTTCAGGAAACGCCCACTTTGTTTATTGAATACACCCGTCGGTGAGGCTCAGGACCAAATTCGCCTCGACGGGTTTCGTTATCAGTCAAAAGGGAAGTTCTATGAAGAAATTATTCGTTGCAATGGCGGTGACCGCCGCCTTTGGTGGGGTGCAGGCTCATGAAAACCTCATGGCCGACGTGGCTGTGATTGGTGCGGGGGGCGCTGGGATGGCGGCCGCCGTGGAAGCCGCGAACTTGGGCGCTAAAGTGGTGCTCGTTGAAAAGATGGCGTTTGCTGGGGGTAACACCATTCGTGCCGCCGGGGGCTTAAACGCTGCCGAAACCAATGTGCAAAAGGCCCGTGGCATTGTGGACTACAAGGCCAGTCACTTTGCTGACACCATGAAGGGTGGTCACTGGCTCAATGACCCGGCGCTCGTCAAAGTCTTAACGGATAATGCCCCCAACACCGTCGAATGGATTCTCGCCTTAGGCGGTGACCTTCGTGACGTCGGGATGATGGGTGGCGCCTCGCAGAAGCGCTCGCACCGTCCGACGGGGGGCGCTAAGGTGGGTCCCGAAATCACGCAGACCCTCTGGAACGCTTGCCAAGCTCGTAAGGACAACATCAAGGTCCTTACCAACACGACCGTCGTGGGCATCAACATGAAGGACGGCAAAGCCGCTGGCCTCAAGGTTAAAGACAACAAGACGGGTGAAACCTATGTGATTAAGGCACCCGCTGTGGTGGATGCTGCTGGGGGCTTTGGTGCCAACCAGAAGTTAGTCGTCCAGTACCGTCCTGAATTCAAGGGCATGACGACGACGAATTCGCCGGGCGCCACGGGCGACGGGATCACCTTGGCTCAGAAGGCCGGTGCCGCGGTTGTCGACATGCGTGAAATTCAGATTCACCCGACGGTGGTTCCTGAAGGCGGTCACTTGATTACGGAAGCCGTGCGTGGGAACGGCGCCATCTTGATCAACAAGGACGGTAAGCGCTTCTTTGACGAACTCTCCACCCGTGACAAGGTCTCGAACGCCATTTTGAAGCAGCCGGGTCAAGTCGCCTATCTCTTCTTTGATAGCGAAATGCAGAAGTCCTTGAAGGCGACCAACAAGTACATCAAGGCGGACTACTGCAAGACGGGCGAAACCATGGCCGACCTCGCGAAGGCCATCGGCGTGAAGCCCGACGTGTTGGCCGCCACGATCAAGGCCTATGACCAGGGTAAGGCCGCTAAGGCGGACGAATTTGGTCGTAAGGATATGCCCTTTGACCTCACGAAGGGTCCGTTCTACGCCATCATGATTGCACCGGCCGTTCACCACACGATGGGTGGTATCAAGATCAACACCGATGCGGCCGTCATCGACACGGACGGCAACGTCATCCCGGGGCTCTTTGCCGCGGGTGAAGTCACTGGTGGTGTGCACGGCGGCAACCGCTTAGGCGGTAACGCTCAGGCCGACATCGTGACCTTCGGGCGTATTGCTGGCGCAAACGCTTACGCGTTTAGCCAGACGTCCAAGTAATCGTCAAGCGGGGAAATCTCCTCTCCCCCGCTTCTGACACCTATCGACCCCTTGAGTGGCGCACTGCCCTCAGGGGGTTTTCGTTCTAGTGGAGTGAATCCGCGCCCCACAAGTGCGAAAAAATCAGGCATGATATCTATAGATAAGAGAGGTTCTCAATGGGGCACCACCCCTCCCCTCTTTTTTGGCCAAACCATACCAATGATTACAAGGAGTTGACCATGCGTATTTTGATCCCCGTAAATAAAACCGAAGCCAGCTTACACGCCATTGACTTTTTATCGGGTCAGTCGGACTTTATCGGTGAGAATCCTGAGGTCACGCTCTTAACGGTGCAAACCCCGATGCCCACCCGCATCTACGCACTCGAAGACCCGGACGGCTTAAAGGCCTACTACGAAGAAGAAGCCCGTGATGTCGTGGAAGCGGTTAACAAGCGTTTACCGGCGGGGCACAATGTGAACTTCATTCACCGCGTGGGTAACCCCGCTGAAGTGATTGCGGAAGTCGCCGACAGCTTAAATGTGGACTTAATTGTCATGGGCACCAAGGGGCATCGTGCCTTAGGGGCCTTCCTCTTCGGGTCCGTTTCGAACGCCGTCTTAGGGAAGGTGCGTCGCCCGACCTTAATGCTTCGCGAAACGCTCCCCAACAATCCCAAGGGCTTAAAGGTGGCGGTCGCCGTCGACGGGTCGGACTACTCCGAACGCGCCCTTCGCTACATCATGGCGCACCGTGCACTCTTTGGCTTGGAAGCCGATTTCACCTTGGTGAACGTCACCACGGACTTCTCTAGCATCGTGATGCCGAGCATGGCGGGCGTTCCCATCCAGACCATGAATCAGCGTGAAGTCTCGGAACTCCAGGACGAGAGCTACCACAGCGCCGTTGATCCGTTACTGAAGCTTTGCGAAGCTGAAAACTTCCCCGTTAAGACCGCCCGCTTGGTCGGGAACCCGGGCGACGCGATTGCTCGCTACACCAAGGAAGAAGGCTTTGACATGGTGGTCATGGGCTCGCACGGCTACGACAACTTGGATGCCGTCCTCTTGGGGTCGGTGGCCATGCGCATTGCTGCCATTAGCCCCTTACCCCTCTTGATTATTCGTTAAGACCAAACGGGAGGCGTGACCGCACGGGTCCCTCGTTTCCCACCCTACCCCTTTTAGCGTGTTGACCCCCCACTTGGGTGATCGCCGTTAAAAGGGGTTTTTTCTTACCATCCCCAGTGTTCTAAGCACAGCGAATTCGCCTCACTGGTTTTCACCTATGGGTTAAGGAATTGAGAAGGAAAAGACATGAAACAAGAAGCGCTTGGTCTTACCTTTACTCGAAAACCCTAATCTGGATTTTTGGGTAAATTCGCACAAAATCAACACAACATTTACCTCATCCGAATCGCTTAACCCACTGAAAACGCAAAAGAAAAAGGCACATACGATGTTATCGAACATCGTACGTGCCTTTAAGGTTCTTGAGTTGGGGGTGACCAACCCCTCCAAAAAGGGGTGATCCACAAGAACCCCCTTAGTCTACCCAATTATTGGACATAGCAACGGGACAAAGCCCTTTTTTTCTTGACTTACATCAACCGAGCAGGACGCAGTACCTGTGTTTTCACCGTTTTACATTCTGTTATCGCCTTTTACCAACAGGCGAGGCTGGCTAAACGGCGTTGCAGACCACTGGTGCGATCGGTACGTACCGTCACGGCACGGGCTAAAACGTCCTCGGGCGCAAAGACCCAGACGGTTTGCTTGGTGCGCGTGATCCCCGTATAGAGAAGTTCTCGCGTCACAAGCCCGGAGTCAGGCTGCAGGGGCATAAAGACTGCCACGTGCTTAAATTCAGAGCCTTGCGACTGGTGAATCGTCATGGCAAAGGCGCTCTCAACGCGGGGGAGCAGCACGGGGGAGAGACTCGTACACGGACTCTCACCGCTCGGCTCCAAAATGGCCACGATGCGTCCCGAGAGGCTCGGCACCAGAATTGCCGCATCCCCGTTATAGACCCCCAATTCATCGTCATTTTGACGAACCATCACAACGCGCCCCGGCCACGTATCGGGCGCGGTCACGCGCCACCCTAAGGTTTGGGTGACAAAGTTTTTGATGCGCGCTTCCGCATAACGGTTTAAGGCTTCGACCCCTAAAGCCCCACGGCGCTGTGCGCACAGAGCTCGATAGGTGGCGAGCACTTCAAAAAGCCCCCGTTGAGCGAGGCGCTCTTGGGTCGTGTCTTTGGCTTTAAGCGCGTCGTTAAGCTCACTGAGCGCTTTTTCAAACGCGTTAAGGAATTGATCCATCCAGCGTTTGGCAGCCGTCGGAAAGCCATACTCACGAAAGTCTGACGTTTGACGGTCTTCTAACGTGACAGGCAAAAAGAAGGGCAACGCTTCGGGTTTCCCGAGCGTGGGCGTAAAGTGAACGGCCTCCTCACCAAAGGTGGCGACCTTCGCCGCCTCAAAAAGGCGCAAGGTCTCGGGGACGTTACCGTCGTTCACGGCACGGGCGAGCTGCCCCACCCACGAGGCATCCGTAAAGCGTCGGGACTCGGTTAAGGTGGTCACCACGGAGCGCAAGGGCGCCTCAGGGTCGTTATCCGACAAATCCGCAAAAACAGAGCCCGGCCCCACAGCTGCCAACTGGTTTTTATCCCCCAGGAGAATCACCGTGGTGCGATTAAAGTCAATCACACTAAAAATGCGATCGGCGAGCTTCGCGTCCACCATACTGGCCTCATCCACCACAAACAAGTCCACACTCAATGGATTCGTGGCACTGGGACGCTCTCCTAATGCGGTGGGGCTCACTAACCATTTGTGAAGGGTTTGCGCTAAAAAGCCCCCGGTCTCAAGGAGTCGACCCACGTCCGTTAAGGCGGCGTTGGAGGACCTTAAGGCTGACGCAATCGACTCCTTCATGCGGGCGGTGGCTTTCCCCGTGGGGGCCGCTAACCCCACACGAATCGATAACGGATCGGAGACGTTCGCTAAATAGCTCGCCAACAAATAGACAATCGACGTGGTTTTGCCCGTGCCCGGTCCCCCGCTAATTACGCTAAAGGCGTGGCGCATGGCCGTGAGAATCCCCGTCTTTTGCCCCGCATTTAAGTGAAAATCTGGGGACTTTTCTAAAATCGCTTCGAGTTCCTCAGCCGTAAAGTCCGCAATCTTGGTGCGCGCCTCTAAGCCCTTTTGCAGGTTTTTCGCGAGCATCGCCTCTTCTGTCCAACGACGAAGGCGATAAAGAAAGAGCCCCGTGTCCGTGCGCTCTAAAACGAAAGGCACGCCCAAGGTTAGGGGTGACGTGGGCACGTCGGAGGTGACCACGCCTAAGGTCGTCAAAAGACTTAAAAAGCGATTCACCGCCTCGTCATCTTCAAAGACGTAGCGAGGACGCTCTATCGCGATCGCTTCCGGGGCATTGTCGTTAATGACATCATCGTCACCCTCTTCCATCGGGACAAAGCCCACCAAGGGCATGTGGGCGTCCGCCAAATTAATGCAGACGCTCCCTGCGGCTTCAGCGCGCATCCAGAAGGCAAGCAAGGTATCGAGCCCTAAACGAAAGTTTTCAGGCAACGTCACCCCAAGCGATTGAGCACGACGCGTGCACCAACGATAAAGGGGCGCGGTTAAGGGAGAAAAATCCTGTTTCATATCGGTTTACGCACTCGTCGTAAAGAAAAAGTCCATCAAGTCGTCAATCAAACGTTCGTCCGCTTCGTCCACGTAGAGCCCCGTGACCTGGGGACCTACTGCCCAAGCGGGTGCCCCCTCGGGCAAGGCTAAGGGGGCTGCATTCCCCGCTTCGCTGACGCCTCGCAAAAAGACGTAAACGGCGCCGCCGAGCTTTAGCAACTCCGGATCCGTCACACCAAACGCTTTCAAGGACGCAATATGGCGCTTTAAGGCGACCCAATAGATGAGGTACTGCAAGCGGTAATGGTGCACGCTCATCTCACGGTCCATGGCGGCGCGATCGTAACTGGCTCGGTTTTCGCTTAACTGATTACTCTTCCAGTCAAGCACCCACCAACCGGTACGACGATCGAAAAAGATTAAGTCGATGGCCCCCGTCATATAGCCCTTTAACGTGGCTAAGACATCTAACCCTTCAAAGTGGTAGCCATAGTTAGAGAGGAGTGCCAACAAGTCTTGCAGACTTTTTTCTTTCGGGATCGCAAAGGTGAAGTTGCGTTCATGAGCCTGATGCTTGACGGACACGTCCTTGAGGTACACAGGAAGTTCTCCTGCCTTAAGGGTGATGGGCGCCGTCAAGACGTTCAGGAGCATGTTGTAGGCTTCAATCGCACGGGTATCAAAGCCCGACTCCCCGTCAGCGGGACCTGATAGCAGATGGTGCGCGGCCAGACGGTATTCAATCGTCGTTAAAAAGCGAGCGGCACTCGAGTGCGCAGCCTGACGATCAGGAATCGCCTCGAGCGAACGAATCGGCATGAGCGTTTCTGTTTTTAAAACCGTTTGCATGGCGGGCGCCACGACTTCAAAGAGTTCGTGTAACGCGGTGCCAGCGGCTGCCCCACGGGGGAAATCCAAGCTGTCAAAGAGCAGACGCTCCGCTTTTTCTTCACGACCAAAGCGCGCTCGATAGGGGGCATCGTCTCCATGCGCCGTGAGTTTAGAAAAGCTCTTTCGACCCCAGCGAGACGGAATGCGAGACGCCGCTTGGGTAGAGAGTGACGCCGACGCGGGGGGCGTTAACGCCACCTGCGTGCTTCCCAAAATGGCGGTCGTGGAAAAGCCGCGCTCAGTGCGCAAAAAGTCCTGACACTGAGCGATCCACTCGACAACGGCGTCCAATCGCGCGTCCCCTTTGAGTTTGTCAAAAAGGATGGCAACGGGACCCTTTTTCTCGGTACCCACCCCGTAGAGCGTGGGTTCTGCTTCAAAGAGAATTTGTGCCCAAGCACTCTTTTCAAACCCCTTGAAGTAAAAGGTGATTGTCTTGGCTCGGGAATAGAAAATGGGCAAACTCACCACGCAACGATACTTCGCGCGGGTAACGGCCACGTACGCTAAACGACGCGCTTCTTCATCGTCGGCCACGGTATCGCCCTCAGACTCCGTGAGCCCTAAGGCCGTGACGGTGGTCAAGGGCGACGCGACACCGGTTAAGCCCGTCCCCGCCCAACGATCTACGCTATAGCGGTTGACGTGCTGCTTAAACGTGGTCGGTCTCGCACTATAGTCACCAAAGACAAAGACCACGGGGTATTCAAGCCCCTTACTCTTATGCACCGTGACGATCTGCACGCGGTTTTCATCCCCATGGATGCGCGTGGTGAAACGTTCCCCCGTGGGTGCTTTAACACGCTGCTCCGCAAACCAGCTCATGAGGCCATCTGGGGTTTTGTAGCGTTGGCTGGCTTCGTTTAAGACATCCACCAAATGCTCAATGTGAATGAGGCTCGCCTCCCCGCCTTGGCGTTGGGCTAAGCGGTGAATGACGCCGGGCGTCTTCGTCTCGTCATCAGAATAAAGTAACGGCGCCAGAGCACGCGCTAGCCCCACGCGTTGCCAATCACGGTGAGCGGCTTCTAATTGAGAGCGCACCTCGGCACGCACCCCACTCCAAGCGGCTTCGTCTTCGCGCCACGCTTTAAATTGGGCGGCACTCGCCCCAAAGAAGAGACTGCTTAAATAGCGATCCACTTTCTGGGCATTGCGACTGTCGCACACGGCTTCTAACGTTTGATAGAGGTCTTGCGCTTCACGGGTCGAGAAAATACTGGTCTCCTCGTCCGTTTTCACTTCTAAACCCACCGCCTTAAAGGCGTCAGTGAGTTCCGCATTGCGAGCGCGATTGCGCACCAAGACCGCAAAGTCTTTAGGTTCTAACGCACGCACCCAAACGCGCGTAAGCGACCCCTCAACGTCCGTGACCTCAATGGGGTCGTCTTTTCGTTGTGGGTCCGTGGGTTCACACTGAATCACGATGGCACCCGGCGTCGTTAACGATTTCGACCCCGCATTAATCATGCCCGCGATTTGTTCGGCAATGGCACCCGGCCCCAACACTTTATAGTCCGTGGACGTGACCGGGCCCTCACCCATCCAAAATTCCAAGGGCGAGAGGCTCATCCAGCCGGTGTCATTACGCTTCCAAAGTCCCGAGAGCGTTTGACCGGCGTTTACGGGCGAATACTGCAACTTCGGATGCACAAAGGTTTGTTGACCGGGCGACCCCACAAAGAGCGCATTCGTGGCGGCAATCATCGCGGGCGACGATCGCCAATTGGTATCCAAGCGCTTGACAACGCCCCCAGAGGCCACTAAAAAGTCACGGGCCTCAAAGTAGGTTTCTAAGTCCGCCGCACGGAAGCTATAGATACTTTGCTTGGGATCCCCCACAAAGAAAATCGAACGCGTGGGCGCCGTGTGGGGACGATCCTCATGGTCGTACCCCAATAAGCCAGTGTCGCCTGCACGCATAAAGAGCCCCTTAAAGATGGCGTACTGAATGGGGTCGGTATCTTGGAATTCGTCCACTAAGACGCAGCGGTAAGTGTTGGCAACCGTCGCAATTAAACGGTCTCGGGCCGCCTCGTCCAAAGCGCTCTTGGCATGGGTGACGCGATAGAGCTCGGTGAGCAGGTCGCTGTAACCTAAGAGCCCCGCTTCACGCATACGTTCACGAACCCGTTGGGGAACGGTTCGGCAATAGGCATGGAAGAACGTTTCCGTATTGGTAACGGGCACCACGGGGGCGTTTTCGTCAATCACCCCCTCGTTTAAGGCGATATGCGTGAGACTGCACCCCAAGAAACGCGCATCCGTCACAGCGGACGGTAACGTCGTCATCGCTAAGTAAAGAGACGTCCAGCGATTGGCGTTTAAAGCAAGGAGTGCATCGCGCTCAGACTCACTTTCAATTCCCTTAATGTGCTCGCGCAAAAAGGCCTCACTCTCGTCGAGAATGAGTTCTGAGACGTCTTCTTCTAAGCTCGCTTCTAAGTTAATCCCGGCTTCAAAGGCGAATTCGGTCAAGAGGTCTTTACAAAACGCGTGAATCGTACGGATCTTGATGTCGTCAAACTGATCGCGCGCCGCCACCAAGCGGGCATACACCGTTTGCGCTAAACGGGCTTTAAGCGCCTCGCCTGTCAAGCCGTCACAGACCTCAGGCGTCAAGATGCGCGTGGGGTTTTCGACCCAAGCCGACCACAAGGCGCCCATCAGGCCTTCTGGCGTCTCGGGCACCGTCATAAAGGTTTGTGTGGCGACATTCAAAATGCGACGAATGCGCGACTTCAATTCCGCGGTGGCGTCTTTCGTAAAGGTCACCAAACAGAGTTCATCCACGCTATAGGGGGCGCTCTCCCCTCGACGCTCGAGCAGTAAGCGCACCACTAAGTGCTGAATCGTATAGGTTTTACCGGTGCCGGCGGAGGCCTCCAACAAGGTGGGGACACTCAACGGGGCGTTCACTAAATCAAAAGAAGAATTCATGGTGTCCTCAAAGATGCAAGGCGGCTTCAAACGCTTTAAAGAGCTCGGTATAGCGTTCGCTCTTATGGCGGATTTCATCGCTCGATAACCCACGGCGCCACCAACTGACTTTGTCGTCGCTCTGACCGTAATCTAACGCCATCAAAATGGCGAGCCCCGTTTCGTCGTCTTCACGCATGGCGGTGTCGCTCGAGTCAAAGTACGCCTTAACCGCTTCCATGAGGGCCGCATAGGCCTTATCTCGAACAATGAAGCCGTCGACGGGCTGCCAAGCCGAGAGGGCTTTTAAGACTAAGGGCGAACGGTCTTTGGCTTTCTTGTCGTCCTCAAAGGTGACCACGGTGGACGTAATGCCCTCTAGTGCAGTGAGCCCTTGACTGCTCGCGGCTTCCACTAAGCCCATCAGCAAAATTTGACCCAAAACGTGGCGGGGCTGTCCACACCCGGGATAGACCGTAATGAGTTCATTGGGAAGTCCTGAAGGGTCTTCGTCGGTGCCCCCCGAGAGCGTCCCCGTGAGCATCAAGGTGCCGTTGTTGGGTTCTCCCGTTGTCTCATCTAGAGTGGGTTCCTTCCCCGTCTCAAGGGGCTCACCCCAGCCCGCACGAAGCGGACCCATGGCGTCAAATTCCACCCAGAAGGATTGCGGGGTCGTCATCGCGCGACCGCCCGTCTTTTGGGTATAGTGCTGCGCCAAGCGAGTCATGGCGTCGCCAATTGCCGCCACCATTTCAGGACGCACTTCAGGCACACCCAATGTGGGGTCGTTTACCCACTGACCTTGTAAGGCGGTGAGCGCCCCTTCGGTCGTAGCCGTCCACGCTTCGCGCAGTCGCAACGCACGCGTTAAGTAGTCGTTATCAACGACTTGGTAGCGTTCTGCTGCCTCTTCTAAGCCGTCGGCACGCAGCCCCAAACGCTTCAAGGCAAAGCCTTCAGGGTTCTTCACGAATTGCCCTAAGTCGTCCACGGACAAGGTGCGCGCGAGCACCAGCCCCGCATTCCCAAAGGGGGGCACGGGGGTTGGGTCCTCGGTCTGAATCGCCTCACAGAGCACGGGGTTGTGCGACTGAAAGCGCTCGAGTTTTGAAGAAAAGTTGCGGGCATCCTTAACGCTTAACGGCACACTGTGGCGGTACGGCATTAAGGATTGCGTTCCTGCTTTTTCCAATTCCCCATCCAGCCAATCGGTCAAGATGCTCACCAAACTGCAAGGGTCTTTTTGTGCCGAGCCCGTGCCCGAAACGTAACTCAGGATTAATTCACGCTCTGCGCTTAAGAGGGCATCCAAAAAGAGGTTGGCGTTATCTTGACGACGATCACGGTCGCCACGGCGCGGGAACTGACTGATGAGGTCAAATTCATCGGTGCGGGTGACACCAGGGAAGTGGCTCTCTTCATCAAGACCAAAGATGATCACAACGGGCGAGGCCACCCCACGCAAGGTGTTCATATCGGCAAAAGTGACGGCGTCCGTGCGCATTAAGGGCTTGGTTTGGGTTTTCAAGAGGCGCTCAATGCCGTCTCGCACCAAACTCAAAGGCACTTCGAGGGCGGGCAAAGGATCGACCTCATCGTCGGGCGCCGTCTCCACCCCGTCCAAACACACGCGGTTCAGAATCTTCAAGATGGACTCATTGGAGTACGTGGCACGACCCGACGTGGGGGTCAAGAGCGTCTCAATGGCGCTGGCCACCACCCCGTGCCAATAGACCAAGGGGTTGGGCTGGGCGGCAGCACAACGCACCGCCTCTAAGCCTTCCACAAAACGCAGCAAGGTGTGGAGCAATTCCGGGCGATCCGCCACGGCTACCCACTGACCAAAGCGCTCCCCAGACATGGGCATCACGTCGTCAAAGCTCGCCCAAGAGCCTTCAGGCAAGAGTTCACTCAAGAGCAACCGCTCTAAGGTGCGCGTGAGGTTCATCCCCTTGTCCGTCGAAAAGGCGCTTGCGTCTAAACCGTCCAAGTGCGCATCGCTTAACCCAAAGCGGTAGCCTGCTTCATCGAGCCAAGCGCCCGCGACCTTGACGTCGTCTTCGCTCAACCCCAGCGCTTCGCGTACGGCAGACAACCCTAATAACGCCTTAAAGTCAGCGTTTTCTGCGCGGCCTAACACGAAGTTGAGTAACGCCAACACCGCCTGACTCATGGCGTCTTCTTCTAAGAGGCTTTCGCCCACGACACGTGCCGGGAACCCACGCCCCTGCCCTTCCAGGCTAAAGAGGGCGCGCTTAATTAAGGACGCCTTTTCATCCAAGTTGGGCGTTAAAACAACAATATCTTCGGGACGATAGGGACCGGTTTCGTCTGACCCCAAGGGGCTCGTGGAGCGCGCGTTCTCGTCGTTTAAGAAAGTAAGAATGGCCTCCATCACGGCGTCCACTTCACGCGTGGCGGTGGGGGCTTTGAGTAACGTAAAGGATTGATCCTGACGGCGCCCGTCTTTCAGGGGCATTTCCCCCCAGGAGAGCGTCGTCGTATTTTTGAAAATCGCACGTTGAATCCCTTGTAAAAGGGTTCCCGTCTCCGGGGGCACGCCCCAAAGGCTCACTTCTTCGCGCTCAAAGGGGACGCTTTCAAGACGAGGCGGCACGTACTGGAACGTGTCCACCGGGGCTTCGTCTTCAAAGCGGGTTACGCCTCGGGCTTCTTCAAGCGTCAAGGCTTTATCGTCACGCTCTTCAAAGAGGAAGTCGTGAGAGGAAACGTCGGCTGCCGTAAAGCGCCACAAACGGTCAATCACGGCACGCGTCGAGCGACCGCAGCTCATCAACAAAGGATTCCCAGGACGCGCTGAGGCGACGGGCAGAGACCCATCGGTTTTTTCTGGGGCAAAGGCCCAATCAAACCAGAAGTCCCCCGAGGGGTTTAAAACGTAGAACCATAAGTTGGGGGTGGAGAGCGTGTCGTCCACCTGACCCAAGTCATTCGTTCGCGGCATCCCCGCCATCGCACGGAAGGTCGTCAAGAAGTTAGGCGGCAAATCAAAGGGCAAGACCACATGGGCGTCCGTCTTCATGGACTGCACCGTCTTTAAAAGGGCCTCGTATTTTGTTTTGAATTGCGTAAAGACCTTTAACCCTGCCCACGTCGGATGACGGCGACAGAGTTCAATAAAGAGGGCGGACTGCCACGCTAGGTCGTCCAACGCACGCTGGTAGCCCACGTCCTTTTTCTCGTCCTTATAGGCGTAGCGCGCAAAAGAAAAGAAGGCGGCCGCATCACGCCCAATCGCCCCTTCTAGGGCTCGAGCAAAGTCTCGCCACTCGGGCGTCTGAAGTGCGGGCAGCGTTTTCGCGTCGTCTCGCAACAGCCAACTAAAGAGCCAATCCGGGCGATGGGTAAAGTACATCGTCAAGAGGCTATAGAGGCGTGCGGCTAAGGAGAAGATTTCCCCGTCCGACTTCGTATAACGAACGCCCTCGTCATCGGTCTTCGTTAAATACTGACGAAGTCGATCAAAGCGACCCACAAAGGTTTCGTCCTTCAGAATGCCGTAGATGACCCACACGGCATCCATGTGACCAGCGGCCAAATAAGATCCATAAACCTGGTCCCCCTGCCACGTGGACAAACGCTTTAAGTCCACCCAGCTCGAGAGCGTTTCATCATGCGCAAAAAAGCGAGTTAAGTCTTCTGCGACCCCAGCACTGCCCGTGGCCACCACCGCCTGCTCAAAACAGGCGCCGACCCCTTCCCCATCGGGGGAGGCGCTCAACGCCTCAGTCAAGGAGGTACGGATTTGTTCACGGATATTGCTCTTTAAGAGTTCACGCAATACGCGATAACTATTGGAGTACAGGGTATGGATCATGAAGGCTGGGCCCTTAAACGATAAACGGTCACCACTAAAGGTTACCGTGTATTATCGCCCGTTGTTGCGTCATCTTTCGTCGCACACAATCGAAGAGCCCCTTCTATAGGGATTACCCCCTTTAAAAGCACAAAAAGGCGACAGGAAACCCTGTCGCCCTTCGTTTGACGGCAAACCCGTCAAAGGAAGCTTCGAACGATTAAGTCAGGCGTTTTACATTCGCCCACGCCCTTAGAATTCGAAGTTCGCCCCGACGTTATACGCAACGCCACTTGCATGCTTAAGGTTGGTGGCGACACCACCCTTCACCGCAAAGTTTTCGCTGTAGCGGAACCCCGTCCCCACTGCAATCCCCTGCTCGGACTTATAGCCCCCAAACGCAGCGGACACATTCATGCGACCCACGGTATAGGGCTGGAACAACCCCGACAAGGCCGCTTGCGAGGCCAAGCCACGGTTCTTCTCATCATTGATTTCTTTGATGCGGGCGGTGGCGGCGGCTAAGTCGGCTTCCGAGGTTTCGCGCTGCTTCTTCAGACCTTCGATGTCCTTGTCGTGCTGAGCAATCTTCTTGCTGTGATCGTCAATGATGCCCTGATTGGCTTTGACTTTGGCCGAGTTCTCTTTAGTGCTCTTTTCAGCACTGGCTACGCTCTCTTCAGCCTTCTTTACGCGATCATCAAGCTTGCCGATCTTTTCGGCATTTTCCTTAACAC
This sequence comes from Sutterella sp., assembly GCA_020025955.1. Lineage (GTDB taxonomy): Bacteria > Pseudomonadota > Gammaproteobacteria > Burkholderiales > Burkholderiaceae_F > Sutterella. Next base: position 10,368 of record JAHHRF010000019.1, on the reverse strand, counting down.
GCTTCTCATTTTCTTTTACCTGAGGACTTAACGTGTCGAACTTCGTCTTAGCATCGCTAACTTCTTTAGTCAGAGTTTCAATATCGGACTTGTTCTTCTCCACCTTTTGGTCGACGGCATAAACATCCTTACCATTGGCGGGGTCTTCGGGCTTGCCCTTAAGCGTCGGCCCATCAGCCGCTTCGACCGCCCCCATCGGAAGGGCAATAGCGAAGAGCGCGGTGAGGAGCACATTGTTGATTTTCATAGGAACCTCTCAGAATTGTTGTGTTTGGCCAGACCTAAAAGCGCCTAGCGAGCCGATTGTAGGCACAGTCTAAAAAAGAGGGTTCACTTGCACACTCCCCCCAAGCATGAAGGGGAAACATTTTGTGTAAACGAATGCGTTTACAACACTGGGGTGGTGTCACCCTGGGTTGAGGCTTCATCGTGCGTGGCGGTGAGGAAAATAGTTTTTGGGTTAAGACGAGTGCGTATCGTCCTTAACCGAAGGACTCCTTCTTGTCCTTTGTTTTTCTTCCCTTTCGTAGTGCCCTTCTCTTCCTTAGGGCTTTTCAAGGTGGTCTTGGTGAGTTGAGAGGCACGGTCTTGTCACCCTCAAGGTATCGATGAGTGCGAAGTCGGCGTGAGGGTTTTCCCAAGGTCATTCCAAGAGTTCAAGGGGAGTTTTCGTGGGGCGTTTGGGTCACAGAATTTGCATATCCCACTTTTTAGCAATTCGATGCTTTCCCTTCTCTCGCTTGACACTTGAAGATTGCCCCTGTCAAAAAAGTAGGCGTTTTTGTTGCCGCTTGGCGACAGGTCCAGACGTTTTGCCTGAGTTGGATGGATGGGGGGTGTGAGCACGAAAAAAGAGCGATCACCCACGCGAGGCAATCGCTCTTAATTCTGAGAACGCTCAAAAACTCAAACTTAACGCTTCAACAAGGGAGCACTCGTTTCGGTGCCCACTAAACCCAATAACGTCAAGATGGCTAACTGCGGACCGCGTTCAATATGGTCCGCCACAAAGAATTCTTTGAGGCTATGCTCATTGTGGCTTTCCCCGCCGGTCCCTAAGCAAACCGCCGGAATATTCATGCTCATGGGCTTATTGCAGTCGGTGGAACTCGGCCCCAAGCGCTTTACTTCTAAGCCCATCACAGCCATCGCACCCAAGGCACTCTGAACCGCGGGGCAGTCATCAGGGCGCATCCCGGCAGGGCGATTCCCAATCTGGGTTTTAACGAGCTTTAAGTGGAGGGACGCTGGAGCGTCCGGCCAACGGGCGTTTTCCGCGGCAACGGCGGCTTCAAAAATCCCCAACACTTTGGCTTCAAGCGCCTCTAAAGTAGGTAAGTCGACACTACGCAAGTCCACATCCACTTCGCAGCGAGCGGCAATGGTGTTAACGGTAGTGCCGCCCTTAATCGTGCCAATCGTAAAGGTGGTTTTGGGATCTTTCGGAACGGTGATGTCGGCGACTTCGGCGCCAGCTCGACACATTGCATGAATGGCGGAGGGCACACGACCAAAGTCAATGTAGCTATGGCCCCCTTCCCCTTCAATGGCTAAGCGCCAACGATGGGCCCCCGTGGCGCCATTCTGAACGGTGTAAACGTTGGCCATATCGAGCGCCACAAAGCCGTCAATCTGACGAGACCCATCAAAGAGGGCTTTAGCGCCCTTAATGTCACCGTTACCTTCTTCCCCGACGGTCCCGACGAGTAACAAGTCCCCTTGGGTTTGTACGCCGGCCCCTTCTAAGGCACGAAGAACCTGCAGGACGCTACGAAGCCCGCTCGCGTTATCCCCAATCCCAGGCCCATAAAGGACGTTACCTTCTTGGCGAACCTTGACGTCGGTCCCCGCAGGAAACACCGTATCCAAGTGCGCGGCGACGGCTACGGTAGGACCGTTACCGGTCCCAGGGCGGCGTCCCACCACATTGCCACTCGGGTCAATCACAACGTCCGTGAGACCATAGTCTTTGAGCAATTGCGCAAAGACCTTGGCGCGATTGCCTTCCGCAAAGGTGGGGGATTCGACTTCGGAAATGGCAATCTGCTCTTTTAAAGCACGATCCACTTCGTCAGCGCAAATCCCTAAGGCCTTTTGAACGGCAGGTTCTTGGGCGAGCGCCTCCAAATGGGCTTTCACATCAGGCAATACGGTCACGGTCATGAGTAGTGTCTCCTTAGTTTTCTTCGCCCACGCTACCGAACACAGGCCCCTGGTTCGTCTGAAAGAGAAAAAAGGCGCTTTCCCTCTCGATGACGGTGAGCGTTTGTCCCCTTTAGTGTAGCACTCCCCCTCTCACAAACCCAGTCAGAATCGCTGCGCCGTGCTTAAAAAATAGGCACGAAAAATTTCTAATGAAAATCAATTGCTTTCATAGTTATCCACAAGGTTGTTGATTACTGTTGTGAAAAACCTTGAAAGGGTCGTGGGACCACAAAAAAGTGGGGCATTAGCCCCTTTGATAAGCCCTCTTCCTGTCGTCTATTTCCTTCTAGCAGAGGGAAATATAGACAGTGAGGTGTTTTTGTTCTTTAGTAAAAAACGTCAACTCACCGAGGGTTGGGGAAAGCACGCTTGGAGTCGCCCGTGTGAATAACTTCCTCACAAAGAAAAGACCCCAGATCAGGCACGCTCAACACACGTGACCAACCTGGGGCGAAACCCCCTAAAGGGAAGGGGGAGGTTCTCTTTGGATTCCAAGTCAAGGAAAAAGGCGCGGGAGGGGAGCTTATAAGCCCGCCTCCTTGACCACCCTTTGATTGTGGAAGATTCTGCGTTGTTTTGCTAGGCCCTCTGCGGGGAATCCCCTGATTGAAGACCTCGTTTCATGGAGAAACCCACTGGATTTATAAAGAAAATTTTGGATTTCGAAGTCTTGAAAAGGAAAAAGACCGACCTCTTCCAGGGTTGAGCCTCGGGCCTGGGCCACGCTTTTTAAAAGAGAGAATGAGAGAAAAGGAATGAATGAAAAAACGGACACCACCCCGTCCCCTGTGGTGGGGACGACGTCGTGTCCGTGATTGGGTTACGCGTTAACGCCTGTTAGAAGGCGTAGTTGAGCGTGGCTTTGAGGCCGTTACTCTTAATGCCCTGACCGAAGTTACCTTGGTAGGCGAGCCCCACGTTAAAGACCGGGGTGAGTTGAGCAGAGACGCCAACACTCACGTTACCAACATCTTTGAGTTTGCCCCCTTCGACGGCAACGACGTGGGTACCGACGTTAACCTGCGTGGTGGGGGTGGTGTCCCCAAAGAAGTGCGTCCAGCCAAGGTCTCCCGTGAGTTTCAGGTCAACGCCCTTGAGCGACACAGGCAACTCACATCGAACGCCTACGTTCGTGGCAAAGACGTCCTGTTTATCCGCCTTACGGTTCATGTCCGTTTCCACGTCTTTATTCAGAGCATGGACCCAATCCATCCCAGCGTAAGGAGCAACCCCCTCCGTCACGGTATAGCTCACTTCACCGAAGAGCTGGGTGAGGTTGGCCTTGGCAGAGGACTTCGCGGCGTTGTCGACTTCATGGTCGAGGTGGCTGTAGGCAAGCCCCGCCTTCACGCCAATCTTGTCTAAGGCCGTCTTGGCATAGATCCCTGCGTGGAGGTCGCGCCCACTAATCTTGGCATGACCGTCCGTGTCGAACTTGGAATGACCCGCGCCAAAGAACCCCCCGACCGTTACGCCATTGACCGGCGTCTCAACGCCAATCAACGTGCCGTACTGGGTGTTATCCGTTTTGAGGTCATCAAACGTGACATCACCCTGGTCAGCTAAGGCCGTCATCCAGACGGTGAGTTTGCCTTCCTGGGCCTGGCGATCCACCGTACCGTCTAAGACGGTATCGGCTAAGCGGGTGGCGTTAAGGAGACGGGCATTCATAACGTTATTGAACGTCGTATCCGCTGGCGCCGCAATTAACGCCTTTAACGCGGCCTTATCCGCTAACACTAAGGGATCCAACCTCGTCGGATCGTCCTTGGCATCCCTAAAGAGCGCTTCGGCCACACGACCTTCATTGGCCGTGGTGATGATATCCGTGAGGTTATCGATCATTTTTTCTGGCGGCAGCGCATTAACCTTTACCGTTAAGGCGTTCCCATCCACCGCCACTGACGACTCTAAGAAGACGTAATCGGGCTGGGTGAGTGCACCCAAGTCCGTATGGTTTTCAATGCCGTCATCCGCGATTAAGCGAGCCGTGATCGAGCCACCGTTTTCGCGCAACTTGGCCGCCACCGATTGCGAAGCGCCCGTCGCACTCTGATCCAACGTGGCTAAGCCCACCTTAGCGCCCTTTTCTAAGACGACATGTTTGGCATAGGTATCGACCTGGTCGCCCGAGACCATGACGTTTAACGTGCCACCGTCTTTCACGAGAATGTCCGCTAAGTGCGTCGCCGTCGAGCCATCCAACACCCCTTGGCGCGTCACGGTGGTGTCGTTAAATTGCGCAAGGACCCCAAAGGCACCGCCCTCAATCACGATGGGGGCTTGACCAAAGCTGTGCGAGAACCCATAGAGTTCCCCGGCCTTCACGGTCGTGCCACCGGTGTAGGTACTGGGGGCCGTCGTGGCTAACACTAAGGTGCCCGGGCCCGACTTCGTGAGCGAGGCACGGTAGTGGTCGTTCGCCATCTTCTCGCGAATGTCCTTGGCGCGCGCGTCAAAGTATTCCTGACGCCACTTTTCGGCGTTCCCAGCCTCCACTAAACGAAGGGTTACCTTTTCCCCAGCGCGCACTAAGGGATCGGTATCCAACCCATAGATGGGAACCCCTTCTTCCGTATCGAGTTTATAGTCGCCCCCCTTGCTGGCTAAGACATTCCCCGTTAACGTGCCATCGTCCGTGACACTGGCGAGCCACGCCTTATCTTCGCGTTCGCGCTGCTTTAAGGCGGTCTCACCAATCGGGTTTTGCCACACATCGACCCCATTGAGCTCGTAGTTGAAGTGACTCAATGAGAAGAACTGCTTAGGCCCAAACATCCCTGCCTTGAGGTCTGGTAACCCCCAACCCATTTTCACGTCCACTTCACCCTCAGGCGCGGTCCAACCCTTCATGGTAGAGCCGTCATCATTAGTGTGCTTGGCGGTGGAAAAGAGCACTTCACGGATTTGCTTACCCGTCATTTCAGGGTAGCGAGAGGAAAGAACGGCAAAGGCGCCCGAACTCAAGGGCGTCGCCATGGAGGTCCCCCCCATGCTCCCGAAGATGGCTTCGCCCTCATCGCTCACGCTAGCCGTTGCCCCGTAGGAGCCTTCGTTCACAAGCGACCAATATTTCGCAAAGCCCGGACGGTTAAAGCCCTGAGCCTTCTTTACCTTGTTGTCGTAGCCTGCCGGGTAGAGGCGCTCATCCAAGGCGCGATATTTGCCCTCTAAGGGGTGAAGGACGCCGTCGACTAACTCATCGTCTTTGGTGAGGCCAGAGTTGGAGATCCAATTGCCTTCCGCTTCCGGATGGAAGTACGGATACATCCCACGATGGAAGGGGTTATTGCGCCAGTTGTTGCCGGCGGCCATCGACTGGATAACGTCGGTGCCCTTGACGGCTTCCCACGCCCCATCTAACCAGGACTTCTTGTCTTGGTAGAGGTTCTTAAAGAGGAAGTACTCGTATTCGACGTCCGCCACGGTATCCAATTTCAGACCGCTTTCCGTGTAGCTATAGCTCACCGGACGGTTTTCTTTTTTCTTGTAGCGCTTTAACTTACGCACATCGCGCTTAATGTTGGTGCCGAAACTGTTGTTGATGATCTTAACGCCCTGGTCGACCGCGGTCTTGTACGAGGTCTTAAAGAAGTCATAGTCTAAGAAGGGACCATGGTTGGTTTTGTCACTCCCCCCACTATTTAAAGAGTAGATTTCACTGCCCCAAGCCACACCGTGCATGCCTTCGCCATCACGGTTCGCGGCCAACGACGCCGTGACACGGGTGCCGTGCGAGTCGTTAACGTCTTTGATCCAGTCACCCGTGAAGTCATAGGTTTCGCCTTCGGTGTAGTCCCCCGTCGGACGACTTTCCCCACTAAAGGTGCGACCGTAGTACTGAATGTAGCGGTGCCCTGACGACCCATAGGTGCCCGTAACGTGCGTGGCGTGGAAGCGCTCACCCGACAAGTCCGAGTGCGACATCAAAACGCCCGAGTCCATCACACCGACTTTTACCCCTTGACCGTGAAAGCCCAAGGCGTAGGCGCTCGACGCATTCATGGCTTTAAGGCTCCACATGGACCCAACGGTCCCCTCATCATCGGTCACCATCGACCAGTTGTATTCAGGGGTCTCCCAGGTCTGGGCCATGTCTTTGCCAATCTTCCCAGGCTCTTCGTAAGTGGCCGAAGCACCCCCAGAGCCCAAGAGTAAGGCCGCGCCCAAAAGCGCGACGGCCACCGACTTGGCAGGTTTACCGTTCATGCATGTCTTTTCATGGGTGACAACATACTGCTGGAGGTGCGTGCTCCAGAGGGTTTTAAACATCCGGTTCATAACCAATCTCCTCAAAAATAAAACGCTAAACGAAGAGCTCAATGTGGTCCTGCTTCTTCTTTTAGCCCTTCCGATTGTAGGAAAGCTTCGCGTTGTTTTTCCAGAGGTCTAGGACTGCGCTAGAGGCTTAGTGCTTGTAGACAATACGGGGTTTTTGCGTTGACAAAACCCTTGTCTTAAAGGCCTTGAACCCGTTAGCGCCCTCACGCCTAGTCCCATTCCCGTAGGTAGAAACGACAAATGGGAAATGTCCTAATAGACACTTCTTCAGAAAAGCAAAAGCTATTGAAATTTAAAAGAATATAGAAAAATGAAATCAACCAAAAACACAAGAAAGTCGACACTACTCGTTGGGGTGACTCTAGGGGAGTCAGGGCTTGAGTCAACCCCATTCATCCTTCTGAGAGGAAACGAAAGAAAAGGAAAACGGCTAAACGCCTCGCCCTTGAGCCCCTTTGCGTCAACCCCACCCTGTCGGCTTTCGCTTTAATCGTCCTCCTTAGAAGGTGTAGTCAAAGGTCACGTTGAGCCCATGGGTTTTAACGCCCGAGCCCTGTTGCGCATCAAGCGTTACGCCTAAAGTGGTCTTAGCACTCAGCGCTGCAGAGGCCCCTACCGAGAGGCGGGCCAGGTTCTTTAATGCCCTCCCCTCTAAGGTGACGGGGTTCTGCCCCACCGACACCGTGACCTTAGCCGTCACGTCACCTGTGAAGCGCTGCCAAGCCAAGTTCCCCGTGAGCTTCAAAGGCAAGCCCTTCACCCTGACGTCGTAGTGACCTCGCACCCCAAGGCTTGTGCGAAGGAGGGTTTGATCGGCGGGCGTCTTCGTCGCATCGAGCGTAACCCTCTTGTGGTTCGCGCGAATCCAATCCAGCCCCACGTAAGGCGTGGCGTACGTCAAGGGATACCCCACTTCAGAGAAGACCTGCGCGATGTGTCCACGAACCTCGGGGCTTTTCGACACATCAATTCCCTGTTGGAAGTCGCTATAGAGCACCCCCGCATGAAGGTCTATCGGCTTCACCCGGGCCTTAAGATGGAGCCCCGCATGCACTTCGTGGCCGCTTACCTTGGGCGCGTCGTCGGACGTGTATTGGCCGTCAGCCACCCCCACGAGGGCGCCCACCTGTAAGGCCGCCACGGGCACGTCAAAGCCCACCAACACCCCGCGGGTGGTGATGTCCGTCGTGGCCCCCATTGCGTTTAAAGCGCCCTTGGTGCCCAAAGCCGTTACCCAGAGGCTACGGGCGTCAGCGTCGGGCACGCGAGAAACGGCGTTTTCGTGCCATTGGTCTACGACCCTCGTTGCGGACAAAACGTGCCCCGTCATCACGCGGTTGAGCCCCGTGTTGGCCGATTTTTTGAGTTGCGCTTTAAGGGCCTCGGTTTGGGCACCGATCATCGTTTCCATAGCGGGATCTACGGCCAACATGGCGTCGAGCACACGGGCTTCATTGGCGTTAGCTACCAAGCCCGCCAACGCGGCTCCTTTTTCTTCCTCAGAGAGGCTGGCTACCGTAATGAGGAGCGCGTTCTTTTCGAGCGTAATCGAGGGGTGCACCAAGGCGTAGTCGGCTTGCGCAAGGCTCGTGAGATCCGTGTGGTTTTCAATGCCCTCCTCTGCCACGAAACGCGCCGTCAAGGTTCCCCCCTGATCGCGCAACTGTTGCGCTAAGGATTGCGCAGGACCCGTGGGGTTAACGTCGAGCGTTGCTAAGCCCACTTTGGCGCCCTTTTCTAAAACAAGGCGTTTCGCGTGCGTCTCGGTTTTGTCACCGGAAACCATCACGTTTAACGTGCCCCCGTCTTTGATAACGATGTCAGCCAAGGGCTGGGCGGTGGTGCCATCAAGCCACCCTTGGCGCGTCACGGTGGTGTCGTTAAATTGCGGGAGGATCCCAAAGGTGCCGCCTTCAACCACGATGGGGGCGGCGCCGAAACTATGCGAGAACCCATAGAGTTCACCGGCCTTAAGGAGGGTGCCACCGGTGTAGGTGCTGGGGGTCGGGGTGACCACGACTAAGGTGCCGGGGCCCGACTTGGTAAGCGACGCCCGATAGTGGTCATGGGCGACTTTCTCGCGAATGTCCTTCGCACGCGCATCAAAGTAGTCTTGACGCCATTGACGAGCATTCTCTTCAGATATCACACGAAGGGAATCGTCCAAGTCCACCAGGGCCACGGACTCTTCGGTGTCGCGTTTGTAGACACCCCCCTTGTCGGCTAAAACGTTTCCGTTTAGCGTCCCGTCATCGGTGAGGCGCATCAGCCACGCTTTATCTTCGCGTTCACGTTGCTTTAACGCCGTTTCACTGATGGGGTTTTGCCAAACGTCAAAGCCCTTCAAATCGTAATTAAAGTGGCTTTGCGTAAAGAACTGTTTGGGGCCGAATAGCCCCGCCTTCAGGTCGGGTAAGCCCCAACCCAACTTCACATCGGTTTCACCCTCTGGCGCACTCCACCCTTTCATGGGGGTGCCATCGTCATTGGTGTGTTTGGCGGTGGACAATAAGACTTCACGGACTTGCTTACCCGTCATCTCAGGGTAGCGAGAGGCTAAGACCCCAAAGGCGCCAGAGACTAAGGGCGCGGCCATGGAGGTACCACTCATGGAGCCGTACGTGGCTTCACCCGTTTCTTCGTCGACGGTAGCGGCCGCCCCATATTCCCCTTCACTCACGAGCGACCAGTATTTGGCCAGCCCTGGACGGTTAAACCCACGAGCCTTTTGCTTTTTATTGTTAAACCCCGCGGGGTAGAGCGTTTGGTCCATGGCACGGTATTTGCCCTCAAGCGTCTTATGCTTACCGTCCACCATCACGTCGTCTTTGGTGAGGCCCGAAATCGAAATCCAATTACCTTCGGCTTCCGGATGGAAGTACGGATAGAGCCCACGATGGAAGGGGTTTTCACGCCACGTGTTCCCGGCGGTGAAAACCTGAATGGTATCGGTGTCTTTTACAGCAGCCCACGCCGCATCCATAAAGGTGGGGGTGTCTTGGTAGTGGTTTCGGAAGATGAAGTATTCATATTCCACGTCAGGGACGGTGGCAAGCGCCAGAATGCCATCGTACTTGTCGTAGTTTTTGGGGAGCTTCTTCTTGCTCTTTCCCTTATAGGCTTTGAGCGAGTCCACATCACGACGGATGTCAGGGCCAAAGCTCGAATTGATGATCATGGCGCCCCCATCCACAAAGGCCCTGTAGCCTTGATAGAAAGCACCATAGTCCCACCGACCCTCGTCTTTATGGTCGCGTGCGCAGTTGTTCCCGACTAGAATCTCACTGCCCCACGCAATCCCATGCATGCCTTCGCCATCGCGATTGGCGCCCATGGTGGCTGCTACGCGCGTCCCATGGGAATTGTTAACGCCTTTAATCCAGTCCCCTGAGATGTCGTAGGGCTCACCCACGGGGTCGGTTTTGGTCTTCGCAAAGTTCCCCGTAATGTGGGTGGCTTTGAAGCGATCGGGAGAAAAGTCGGGGTGAGTGAGCAGTGCCCCAGAGTCCATGACGCCTAAGGTGACGTTTTGACCGTGGTAACCCAGGCTATAGGCGCTGGACGCATTCATGGCGCGCAACCCCCACATGGAGCCCACTTCCGTGTGGTCGTCCTTGTAGATAACGCCCGCGTACTCGGGGGTTTCCCACGTGTGGGCCTGGTCTTTACCGATTTGACCGGGCTCCACGTAAGCCGCGGACGCTAACGTGGAGGCCAACAGCAGTGTGGTGCCGAGAAGGGTCAGCCCCTTAGCTGTGCTTTTTGTATGAGCAGCGCTTTTTTCATGCGCCACAACCCAAGCCTGACGCACTGGACTCCAGCGCGTTTTGTAGATGTGATTCATGTGAGTATCTCCTCAAAAGAACACCCAACGATTTGTGT
>JAHHRF010000018.1 GCA_020025955.1 Sutterella sp. | reverse complement strand
GGAAGGGGGTACAGGCTCGGTGCCAACAAAAGCCCAAGGGGCGACACCATTGGCATCGCCCCTTGAAATGCTACCCCTTCAGTGGAGAGGGTAATTGGTTATGGATTACCACTCACACAAGCTATTTAGCATTTCCTCTTCAATTTTTTCTCGTTCTTTCGCAAGGCGTAAAAGCTCACCCGACTCAAGAAGTTCAAGCGCCTCTTCAATTGTGTGAACGTAGGGGCCGATCTGGGATGTGGCACCGGTTACGAAATTAACGACGAACAAAACATGGTCAGGGTCCCAGCCCTTGAGTTCTTCTCGGCTAATCGTACGAGTTTGAGCCTCTTTGGCTAAATCGTTCATGTCATCGATGCGCATGTCCGTCGACGACGTTGTGGTCTTTGCATTCATCTCTTCATTCCAAAAGGCTTCTCACTCAAGGCTACACTACGGCGCGTTGTGAGGGAAGGGGGTATAGGCCCAGCGCCAACAAAAGCCCAAGGGGCGACACCATTGGCAACGCCCCTTGTAATGCGACCCTTCAGTAGAGAGGGCAATTGGTTATGGATTACCACTCAGCCCAGCCATTCTGGAGTAGTTTCTCTTCAGTCTTGGCTCGTTCTTTTGCAAGGCGTATAAGCTCCCCTGATTCAAGTAGCGCGATGGCTTCTTCAATGCTGCGAACCCCTGGACCGATGCCTTCAAGTGCCCCCGTTAAGTAGTTAACAGAATTCATAACAATGATAGGGTTCCAGCCCTTGAGTTCTTCTTGGCTAATCGGACGAATTTCAGCTTCTCTGGCTAAATCGTCCATATTATTTAGATACATGTCCATAGGTATTGCTCCACGGTTGACATGGGCTCCAAATAACGAAGGAGGAAAACGGCGTCACCAGTTCCGATTCCGTTCGCCCCTTATTGTCGTTAGTGGTCAATGCTTATTGTCGTTAAGTACTGACGCTCGTCCTCAATAGAGTGGGTAACGACTTACCACTCCAGCGAAGCATGCTGAAGTAATTCCTTCACCTTTTTATTGTGCTCCTCCGACAGGCGCGGTAGCTCCCCTGATTCAAGAAGCTCAAATGCGTCTTCAATGGTATCAACCGCGGGACCGAGACCTTCGAGAGCGCCAGTTAGGAGATTGACGGTGTTCATAACAGCGATGGGATCCCAGCCCTTGAGTTCTTTACGATTCACTGCACGAGTTTCAGCTAGTTTGGCTAAATCGTTCATGCAATCGATGCACATGTCCGTCGACGACGTTGTGGGTTCTGTATTCATCATCACTTCACTCCAAAAGGCTTCTCACTCAAGGCTACACCACGGCGCGATGTGAGGGAAGGGGGCGCAGGCCCGGTGCTAACAAAGGTCCAAGGGGCGACACCATCGGCACCGCCCCTTGTAATGCTACCCCCTTAGCGGAGAGGGTAATTATTTATGAGTTACCACTCTCACCAGCCATTCTGGAGCATTTCCTCTTCAATTTTGACTCGTTCTTTTGCAAGGCGTATAAGCTCCCCTGATTCAAGTAGCGCGATGGCTTCGTCAATGCTGCGAACGCCAGAGGCGATGCCTTCGAGGGCTCCGGTTATGAAATCTACGGAGTCCATAATAATGATTGGGTCCCAGCCCTTGAGCTCGTCGCGACTCACAGCACGACTTTCAGCCTGTTCGACTAAATCGGCCATTCTATTGATGATCATGCTTATAGCTCCATGGTTTTGTTGGCTTCTAAGATTTTAAATAATTGGCCCAAAGAGTTTGGGAATTGGCGACAAAGCGCTTGTGTACCCTCAGGATCACAAGCCACTGAGGAAATGAACTGCGCTACCATCTCGGAGCCCGCTCGAACCTTGCCAATAGCCTCATTGGGGACTCCCTGCCAAAACCTAATGTTATGGGTGACGTTGTAAAAGCGACTTGAGTTAAGGGTGTTCGTTCTGACATCTTTTCCAAAGGATGCCATTACCCCTGATGCGTAATCCGTGATGAGGTGAGACGAAGCGCATCCAGCAAAACGTGAGCTCGTCTCTTCAGGAAGCGCTGGTAATGCTTCCACGGTATCACTCAACACGATCAGTCGCTCGAAGGTTTTGGCTTTAGAGCACATACGTTTTTCAAATGTCTCTTCGTCTACGATTTCATTTGGGAATTCGTTAACCAAGTTTGAGAATGTATTTAATAGCAAATCGGCTGTTTTTTCTTCCTTCGTTCTGCCTGTCATTCCTAATATTAGCAATTCCAACCATTCGTTCTCATCACGCTTAAATGATTCGGGATCAAACACGGTTTTCCCATTCTTCTTTTCCAGTAATCCCTTGGCCACTTCCATGAATGGGGTGTGCCCCTTCTTACGGTAGGTTGCGTCGAGTTCCTCTTCGATACTCGTTACCAGCCCTGAGATTGCTCCGAGCGAGGGAAGTCCGCCACCACACAAAAAGGAATCGATGGCATGTCCCAACTCGTGAAAGAACGTGATCTTTGGCGGAATGATGGGGGCATTAGACGTTTTAAGCTGAATCGTTCCTCTGATGTACTGAGAACCTTTATGTGTTTCTTCGAACTTAACGTGATTCAACACATGAATCGCCACTTCTTTAAGCCCTGTGGGCATTTGATCTAAGCCTTCGTAGAGCGCCTTTTTCGGCAAAAACCTCTCAATTTTCGCGATAACCTCTGGTTTGAGGCTGGGCGGGTTTTTCACAAGCGCCTCGGTTACTTTCTGAGCAAATACAAGCGTGCAGTCAGCGAGGCGCGCTGCGACGCGGTTGTATTGATCGCGTACCCGCATAATGACATCCTCTACCTGCCCGATGGCGTTGCCATCGAGTTGGTCCGCTGCAATGGCAGTGATGCCATTAAAGTAAAGATTCGCCAAGCCCGACGCCTCAAAGGCCTCAAGCAGTTTCGGGTCGTTAAAGCCCTCCATACTATGGTGGAAGTTTTGATTGACTGTCCATTCCGTGACCAACCGTTTGGCTTGTTCGGTTAAATGGTTGCCTGAGAGTAGGTTCGAATACGTGCTATCGGTGATTAGCTTGACCGAGTGCATCAAGGTAGTGTGACGGTTCAGAGTTTCCTTCAGGGGTGGCAACTTTTTTACGTTCAAGCCGTTTAATTCGGTCCTTACAGATGCCAGTCCCATCGAAAGATGTTGTGACCAATCTAAAACGGACGGACGCGACATCTGGCGTTTCGGCTCAAAGGCTGGAAGGTCTCGCTTAATCTGTGGCGGTTGAGCGCGACTGACTGCCGAGCCCGCTTGCGCACTTCCTTTGCCTTGTTTTGCACGTTTGGGCGCCTCGTCCGGCGACGCTTCCCCTTCGAGAGCGGAGGGGTTGCTAGGGTGGGGGCGTCGTTGAGGTTGAGTACGCTCTTTTGTGCCTTGGCTGAGCTTGGACCATGCCACCTTGTCATCGACCTTCTTTCCCACCATCGCTTTAGGCACATCACCACCGAGAATCTCGCCCGTAGTGGACTCGATCTTAATTCGGCGTACTTTCTCTGACGTGGACTGCGGATTTCTTTTTTTGAGCGTTCGCCAAACGGCCTCATCCTTGAAAGTGTCCTTGGAGAACAGTGACACCTGATGGTCCGTCAGGTTCATAGAAGAAGGGCTGGTTTGGGTGTCCAGCGCCTTAACGATATGTCGCAAGTTCTCATGCGTGCGGTCTTGGGACTTCTTTACCCCAAATTTCTTCATTAAATCTTTAGGCAATTATTAAACCTTGTAGAAAAGTTAATGATTGTTTGAAATTTGTTCACTGGTTGTGAACGATATAAGACTAGAGCAATTTGAACGTGACGAGGGGTGGTAATAAAAGCGGTGTGACATTTTTCTTTTGTGGAATTTTTTAGTGCATTTGACTTTTCATCTAGATTGTGCTTGGCGAGTTTGCGCCATTAAGCCACCATTAAGCCACCTTTTAGAGTTTTTCGCGAGACGGATTCCTGTTGTTGATATTGAGGGCGTATAAAATCAAGAAAATTGCGGAATAGCACATTCTGAAAACCTATGGAAAATCATAATGCCGAATCGAAGGTGTCTTGCCTATCGCGGTGTTGGGTTTTTGATTGTTCTCTATCCCTTACGCTCATCCTACGTCGGAAAGCCTCCCGCTCTCCCCACCTTTTTCTCGCCCCAATCCTTATCAACCCCGCCTTTTTTTCTCATCCAAGGGATCAACAGGCTACAATATTGACCCTATCGTTTTTGTTTTCGGACGGGTTGAGGGGCGCATACGGTTTAGCTGTGTGAGCACGCTTTGTGTTGATCGTCGTCCCCGTCGGAAACGCCTCCTTTATCTATCACTTTAAGGGCGCTATGCGGTCATCTCTTTCTTTTTAGATCGGGGTGGCTTAGTGAGACATAGCGTAAACACACTTATGAAAATTCTGGTTGCGGTCAAGCGCGTTGTCGATGCCAAGATCAAGGTTCGTCCTTTGCCGGACGGCTCGGGTGTCGACACTAAGCTCGCCAAAATGGCGATCAATCCCTTTGATGAAATTGCGGTTGAAAAGGCAGTGGCTTTAAAAGAAGCCGGTCTCGTAAACGAAGTCGTTGCCGTGACGGTGGGCCCCGCTAAGAGCCTCGATACGCTTCGCGTGGCGATGGCCATTGGCGCTGATCGTAGCCTTCATGTGAAAACCGATGACGCCTTAGAGCCCTTAGCTGTGGCTAAGGTCTTAAAGGCCATGGTGGATAAAGAAAACCCGGACGTGGTTTTCTTAGGTAAGCAAGCCGTGGACGATGACGCGGCCCAGGTCGGTCAGATGCTTTCCGCCTTGATGAAGGCCCCGGTCGCGACCGCTGTGAGCGATGTGACGATTGAGGGTCAAACCGCCACCGTCGTGCGCGAAACGGACGCCGGTCAAATGACGGTCTCCATGGATTTGCCGGCCGTGATCACAAGTGACCTTCGCTTGGCCGAACCCCGTTACGTCACGCTCCCCATGATGGGTAAGGCACGTAAGAAGCCCGTGGAAGAGATTCAATTGGCAGACTTGGGTCTTGATGTGGCCCCTCGTCAGAAGACCCTCAAGGTGGCTCAGCCCGCTCCGAAGGCGCCGAGCCAAATGGTCGCCTCGATCGATGAACTCATTGCGCAATTGAAAGCGCGCCAAGTGCTCTAAGGGGAGAGGAAAAATGACGGCTCTTTTAATTGCTGAACATGACAATGTGACCTTAAAGCCGGGTACCGCCCGTGCGTTAACGGCGGCCTTGAAGATGGCGGAGGCTTGCGACATTTTGGTCGCTGGTAACGACTGCGAAGGCGTTGCCCGTGAAGCCGCGAAGCTCTCTGGGGTAAATCGCGTGCTTTTAGCCGAAGCCCCGCAGCTCGCCCAAGAACTCCCGGAAGAATTAAGTGAAACGGTCGCGGAAATCGCTACCGACTACACCCACATCTTGTTTGTCAATAACACCGTGGGTAAAGCCGCCATGCCGCGCGTGGCAGCCCTCCTTGATATTTCGCCGATTTCTGACATTCACTCGGTTTTTGGTCCCAAGACCTTTGAGCGTGAAATCTACGCTGGTAGCTTATTGTCGGAAGTGGAAATCTTGGACGAGAAGGTCATCGGTACCATCCGTATTACCGCCTTTGCGCCCACGAAAGCCGGTGACGCGTCGGCTCCTATCGTGCCCGCTCCCGTTGCGCCCACCTTCACGAAGGCGCGCTTTGTGAGCTTTAACGAGCATAAGAGCGATCGTCCTGAATTGGTGAGCGCCCGTGTGGTGGTCTCGGGCGGTCGTGGGCTTCACGACAAGGCGGGCTTTGCCGCCTTAGAAGCCTTTGCCGATACCTTAGGGGCAGCCGTTGGTGCAACGCGTACCGCAGTTGATATGGGCCTGGCCCCCAACGATTGGCAGGTCGGTCAGACGGGTAAGATCATTGCGCCGGAACTCTACTTCGCGGTGGGGATTTCGGGCGCCATGCAGCATACCGCTGGGATTAAAGATAGCCAAACGGTTGTGGCCATCAATGAGGACCCGGAAGCCCCCATCTTTGAGGTGGCGGACTTGGGGCTCGTGATGGATGCCGTGACGGCGGTTAATGGCCTACGCGAAAAGCTGAGCTAATTAATCCACGTCAAACGAAAGGGGCGCAAGTCGACTTGCACCCCTTGGTGTCTTTCAGGTAAAATGTTCGACTTTCAGTCGTTGTGATCCCTCACAAGGACAAAAAGAAAAACCAAATTCTCGTGTTGTGTGTGGTCTTTGTCGCCTTAGGGGCGCAATGCTTCACTCAACGTTTATATACTTAACCAAATAGTTCTAAGAGGTAAACTCATGGTTATCGTTCGTCTCGCCCGCGGTGGCTCCAAGAAGCGTCCTTTCTACTCCATCAACGTTTGCGACAGCCGTTGCCGTCGTGATGGCCGCTTCATCGAGCGCGTTGGCTACTACAACCCGATGGCTTCCGGCCAGGCTCCCAAGATGGTTCTCAACGAAGAACGTCTCGCTCACTGGCAGGGTCAGGGCGCTCAGCTCTCCGAAACGGTTGCCCGTCTCGTGAAGGAATTCAAGAAGGCTGCTTAATTTTTAAGCGTTTTCTTCGTCCCTCGATCGGACGTTAATTAGGGTCGAACCTAAAACCCCGTACCCCTCAAGTGCGGGCTCGCGCTGAAGCGCTCGTGCCTCTCGTGTCTAGCACATCGGATGCGCTCAGTGCTTATAAGAGCCCGGTATCTACACCTGACGGAAGAGTGCGGGGTTTTTTGCGTCCTCTTAAATCGTTACACTGATGAAAAACGATTTTCGTAACTTTGAAAGGCCAAACAATGAGTCAAGACAATTGGGTTGAATTAGGTCGTACGGGTGGTGCCTACGGGGTTCGTGGGTGGATTCGTGCGGTACCGGTGGAGTCGGGGGAAGTCCTCTTAAAAGCCAAGGAATGGTCCGTCGTGCATCAAGATGGCACCCGTACGATTCATACCGTGACGAGTGCCCGTCGCCACAGCGACATCATCATCGCGAAGTTCGCCGACATTGAGCAAAAGGAAGACGCCGATAAGCTCCGTGGCACGATTTACGTGCGCCGTGAGCTCTTTCCTGAGGCCGGTAAAGACGAAGTCTGGGCCGTGGACGTGGTGGGCGCTCAGGTCATTAATGCCCAAGGTCAACACCTGGGTGAGGTTGAAGCCATTGGCTCCAACGGCGTTCAGGATTTGTTAGAAATCCGTTGGACGACGGAAGAAGGGAAAACTGCTCGCTTCATGATCCCCATGGTCAAAGACGTGTTCTTGCTCGACATTGATACGGATAAAAAACAAGTCACCGTCGACTTTGACGCGGACTGGCGATAAGGGGTCGGGCTATGCGCTTTGATGTCGTCACGCTCTTTCCTGAAATCTTTGAGGCGGTCACCGAGCAGGGGATTACGTCTCGTGCCCGTGAGCGGGGTCTCTGGTCGTGTGCGTTCTGGAACCCGCGCGAGCAAACCACGGACGCTCATCGTACCGTGGACGACCGTCCCTTTGGTGGGGGCCCTGGTATGGTGATGATGGCCGAGCCCTTGGCACAAACGGTGGATGCCATTCGCGCCCAAGGCAATCACGGTCGGGTGATTAGCTTTGCACCTAGCGGCAAGCGCCTCACTGACAAACGCGTGCGTGAGTTGGTGGCAGCCAACGAAGATATCATCCTCATCTGTGGTCGCTACGAAGGGATTGACCAGCGCTTTTTAGACACCTATGTGGATGAAGTGATCAGCATTGGGGACTTTGTGCTGTCGGGGGGCGAACTCCCCGCCTGCACCCTGATTGATGCGATTGTGCGTCAGATCCCAGGCGCCATTAAGCAGCTCTCCACGGACGACGAAAGCTTTGCTACGGGGCTTCTCGATGCCCCCCACTACACGCGTCCTGAAGTGTGGCGTGAGCTCCCCGTGCCCGACGTTTTGATGAGCGGACACCATGCCAACATTGAAAAATGGCGTCGTACGGAAAGTCTGCGTTTTACCTTGCAAACCCGCCCTGATTTAGTTAAAATCGCGGATTCTTTAGGGAAACTTTCGAAAGCGGATTACCGTGAACTAAAGGCGCTTGACCCTGAAGGCAATTATCTTAAAACTTAAAACTTCCATCCTATCGCCACAGAGCAGTCAAGCGGCTCAATAGGTTTAAAAACGAACGTGGCTGACGATGGTCTCGGAGAATTTAAATGGATCTCATCCAGATTCTTGAACAGGAAGAAATGGCTCGCCTCACCGAAGGCAAGACCATCCCCGATTTCCGCGCCGGTGACACGGTTGTGGTGAACGTTAACGTCGTCGAAGGCAGCCGCAAGCGCGCTCAGGCTTTCGAAGGTGTTGTGATCGCCCGTCGTAACCGCGGTTTGAACTCCTCGTTCATCGTTCGCAAGATCTCCAGCGGTGAAGGTGTTGAACGTACGTTCCAGCTCTATTCCCCGTTGATCGCTTCCATCCAGGTTAAGCGCTATGGCGACGTTCGTCGTTCCAAGCTCTACTACCTCCGTGAGCGCTCCGGTAAGGCTGCCCGTATTAAGGAACGCCTCGTCCGCAAGAACGCCTAATTCTTCACGAATTAGCGATCTTGAAACCCCGTATCGATTTTCGAATCGTGCGGGGTTTTTCTTTGCCCCAAGAAAGGCGACGTCTGCCTCCCGTCGCTCTGCGCTCCATCTGCCCCACCCACGTATTGCGCTTCGAGCGCTTACGCTCTTCCCCTGGGTGTCCCAGCCCCCTGTCGCCCCTTCCTTGGGGCTTATCCTCGCCCCTTGATCTTCTTTTGTGATCGCCTCATTGGCTTCTCCCCTAATTAACGCCATATCTACCTTGAGTTGCTCCTTTTGTCTGGAGGACAACGTATTTCTCTCGCCTCTTTATTTATACCCAAGGGGGTAGAGGTAGATGGGGTATTTTTCCTTTTGTATCAGTATTAAGAGTGGGTATTTTTATGTTAACAACAAATCAAATAAGATCGAACCACTGCTGTTAAGGAAGGGTTATCCATTATTTTGAATTGAAAAGCGCAAATAGAGGGCGCTTTCGATTTTTCTCTTATAAAACAATGAGATAGAAATAGAGAATTTCGAGATTAATTGATAAATTTTTTGGTTGACACATTCGTTTTTTTTTTTTTTTTTTTTATGCTTTTTGCACTTTTTATTGAGTCTTGTTTTGTTGGACCGAAAACGGCAAATTAAGACGGTTTTGTTGCCGCTGCGACGATTGAAGGCGTCGTGACGGTCATGCAACAGGGATAGACGTCCCCTTTCATAGGAGGAATTCGTTTTGAATTCCCAAAATCAGTCAGCCAAGTCACCCAAAGACTATTTAACGGACTATCTCAAACGACTTGAGGATGGGCGCGATCGTCTACGTGCTTGGGACTATTGCTATGAGGCCTTCCAGAAGGTCATTAACGAAGTCGAAGCAAATCCCGACACTTTAAATTTTGATTACCCCCCGCCCAAGAAAAAAGGGGTAGTGCCTTCTCAAGAAGTCCAGAAAAAAGAGGAAGTGCCTTCTCCAGAAGACCCAAAAAAAGAGGAGTGTATTGATTATTTAGCGCTTCACCTTGGGGTCTATATGGCTCATTGGGGGATGTTGCGTGGCAAATCGTTCTTACGCGAAAAAAACTACACGATCCATAAGCCGATTGTGCTCGAACTGTTGCAATCGAAATATCGCGCCCTCTATGGGATGGGGATCGATGAATTGTCGAAAGACGAGAACGCAAAGTTGCTCAACGATTTAATCAAAGAGCTGAAAAGGCTTTACAAGGAAGAGCGCTATTTGCACTCAAACGTAAATCGGAAGCTAGCCACACGTGACTTAGTGGTCACTAAGGTGGTATTGGGTGCCATGGGATGTTTCCCTGCGTTAGACCGATTTGTCTTAGCGGCGTTGAAAAGCAGTGCATACAACCCAATAGTCCCTCAGGGCGTCAAGAGGGCTGCCAAGCCCCTCTTAACCAGGAAAGAACAAATCAAGGCCTTCAAGGCGATTTATGACGAACTTGTCTATCCCGCGCTTGAGGAAATCCGAAAGGACGAGAAAAACAAATATTCGAAAGCGTCTGGTTACCCGGAAATGAAGTACGTCGATATGTACCTCTGGGAGTGTGGAAAAGCGCTTAGCGACAAAACAAAAACCCCAGGTAGTTGATCACTCAATCCCAGTTTGATTGAGAGCGGTGTTTCTTATCAACGACTTGATTATTCAATTCGATAATGCCACCAGCGTGAGATAACGCCTAATACGACGAAATACAAACAAAATCCAACAATCTTATTTTCTTTTAATGGGAGTTCTTAAATGAAAAAGTTGCTTTTGGCCTCAATATTGTCGGTGACAATATTCGGTTTATCTGGGTGTTCGAGTGATATCGACAGGGTAAAAGATGGCATTTTACAGTTTAATTCGACCATGACTGTGGGCGATGCCTTGGACAATTATGAATACTGTCAAGATCCCGAGTGGTCGAGTTATGAGACTGACAAAAATATTGATGTAGTTAAGTTTAGTTGTAAATTAACAGAATCAATGATTGTTCGTCAAACTAAGGCTTATGGTGGATTGCAGATACTTAATATGCTTCTTGATAGCGCTAAAGCGATTAATACCTCAGGGCTATATGGTCAAGAAAAAAACATTGTTGAACCATTTTTATTCACTCAGATTTATGTGCCCGCAGTGCAAGCTAGTCAGATGTCTGGATTAACTAATTTGATTTCTGCGCTCTCTCCCGGAGACGGTCAGATTTTTGATGCAATCCAGAAAAAACAAGCGGATGAAATTGATCCTCAGATGATCCAGACCCTGAAGAAGCGTGAAAAGAATTGCGATGGGGGAGTGTATTGTAAAGATCTAGTTTCGTTATATAAAAATCCTGAAAAAGCGATTGCGAGCGACCGTAAATTAACACTTGAATTTGCGAAGAATTTTGAAAAGAAATTAGGTGTTGAGTTGACAGTGGATTCGCTCTATGAGCGTTACTCTAAGCGACCTAAGGAAGACCTTCAGTCATTACAGAAGTTAATAAATGACGAGTATATGTATGTTACTGCTAAGTACTTGTTAGAAAAAGATTTGATGGCATATAAGGTTGCTCCTAAGTTGGAGGTCTACTTTACTTTAAATAAGAGTGATGATGGATTTTCTTTGGATGCCATTACTGTGACTTATTCGGCAGATGGTCAAGATATCGAAACATTTTCCCCAAAGGTTAATTCTTTAAGGGTGATTTCTGAGATTTATGCGGGCAATCCGGTTGATAAATTATTTGGAGATAATACTTGGACTGCTGCTTTTGATAAGTGGTTTGCTGAAGCCTCTGCTCCATTTGTGAATGAAAAAACACAGTTTCTCGAACAATTCTTCTCGGGCAAATAGAAAATTAATTTATATATTTAATTAATATACGGTGATAAAATGTTAGAAGTAATTAAATCTTTAAATGTCAGCAATAAAAAGAAGGCTGAATTGCAATGGATTCACGACAATGCGGAATATGTCGCAAGTTTACATGTGGATAAAAACATGTGGGCTAACCGTAAAGTGAGTATGAAATATTCGTCTTCCGAACGTTTCAAACTGAATATGAAGGCTTTGAGTTTTTGGCCGTTTTTATTCAGTACTTTGATTTACCTTTTTAAGGGTATGTGGAAGAAGTTCCTGTCGCTCACGCTCTTATCGATTCTTTGTTTTGTTATCGCAGTGGTGTTAGCTGGGGCTGGCTTTGTAACCGCGGGGCAATACTTCAACTTTGTATCTCAAGTGTTAATTGTGATCATCTGCGTGAATTCCTATAAATGGGACTCTTACCGCAAGCTTGTTCTTAAAGAAGACTTCTGGTGGTAATGCTTAACTAAAACCACAGACGATGAAAGGGTGAGTTTCTTATCCCCAATTTGGGGGCGGAAACTTACCCTTTCTTTCGTTATAGCCAAATGTAGCTGTGTGACCGTTTAGATCCCTTTCAAGCGCTCTGCCATTGCCTCTAACCCCGACAAAATGCTATCGCGCACCTTGGGGGAAAAGTCCGCAGGCAGTTGCGCTTGGACCCGCGCGATCACGCCTGGGGTCTTCTCGTAGAAGTCTCGAAGAATGTCCTCCATCGCCGCTTCATCAAAGCCCACGCTACGTGCGGTAGCGATGAAGTGACGCGGGAAGATTTGGTCGATACTGTATTTCTTCCCCTTCGAGGCTTTAAGCCCCATGGCAAGCTTCAACTTACGGATGTTTAACCCTTGTCCGCCCAACACCGGATAGGCCGACATAATGTCGTATAAGGGCGTGAGCTTGAAGCGCCCATTTTGAAGAATAAAGACCGAGAAGTTCTTGGCATGCCCGTCGGTAGCCCCCAAGAGCCAAAAGAGAACCTGAGAGGCCATAAAGGTGCGGCGGTCTTCGTGAGAGCAGACCGAGCCCTTTAATACGTCCATGATGGCCTCAATCCCAGGTCCACCGTCAGACTCGTATTTCCCTGCCGATGACGTAGACGTGATTTGGCAGAAGTCTTCTTGAGGAAGACGAATGATCCAGGAGCCGTCAGACGCCAATTGACGGTCAAAGCGCTCTACCGCTAAAGCCTTTTGACCTTTGATGTTGAGCATTTCACAGTTGGCCGCAGGGAGCCCATACTCACGCGCAATCAACATCGAGAGGTATTCGTTTTCAACGCTCTCCGTGAGGTCCAACGAATGAAACGCCCCTTGGATTTTCCCAATGGGAAGTTTCAAGATATGCGTGGTGGGAGTGCCGGGCTGAGGCAACTTCCAGACGCCCTCATGCTTTAAGAGCGCCGTTTTGAGTTGCGCTCCAGAAAGCGTCAATCGAAAGTGGGGATAGTCGGTGACCATCCCCAAGGGGGCGTCACCCTGGGTAGCCTCAAGGATGTGTGCGACCTCTGACGCCTGAAGGGGCGTCGCTGACATGGGTTTCACGGGCACGTCCACCCCGACGGGCAACAGTCTTACCGCACCAATCACATCGCCCCCGGTAGGGAAAAGGTAATCCAAAGACCCTCGCCCTTTAAGACTAAAGCGTGAGGCAATCCCTTGGAGCGTGGTGTCGCTCTCGGGCAATAGGTTTTCAAAGAAACATTCCACGACCGCCCCACGGTAGGGCAATTCTTGCAACGGGAGCGAGAGCGAAAGCGGAAGGGCCTCTGGCGTCGTTAACCACTGGGAGTCATAAGCAAAGTCCACTTGACCATCTCTGTGGTCAGTCACCTGACCCACGAGGGCGTCATTGAGAAAGACATTCAGGGTAAGGGGTTTCATACGGCGTGCCTCTAATGGTGGTTGAGTGTGAGTACACAAAAACTCAAACAGGATGAGATGAGGCTAACACCGTTTTCTTGCGCCAAACGCTACGCCCCTCACGGACCTCGTGCTCTAGAGCACAGCGCTTTTTCCATCCTATACGCTCTAGCGTATGAAACGACGTTTTCGATAGCTTTGAGGGGAATGTACGGTTCAAGAAGATAGTTCTTCGCTAACGACTTCTTCTCCGTTAAGCACGCCGACAATCAGGGGGTAAAACCCCAGGCAAATGGACCCATTCGGGCGAGAAAGATCTTTCAGACTTACAATTTGATAGAACAGGAATCGATGTGTTCTGAATGGAACGCCGAAAAGAATACTTACGGTCTTTGACCGTCATCTCACCCACTTGATGCGTTATGAAATTGAAAAAGTTACTTGTCCTAAGTGCGTTAGCGTTTTCGAGCTTAGGTTTTGCCGCCGAGTCTGAATACCTTACCGTTCTGGTACAGGGGGCAGGGGCTACCCAGTTGGATGCTGCTGTCCGAAAAGCGGTTGATGTTGCAGTGAATGCCACCAAAGAAGTCCCAAACATCATCATCCTTTCTCAGTCGGCCAAGGCCTACCATAAGGGGCAGATCGACACTTACCGAATCGTTGGTGCCGATAAACAAACCGATGGGAGTTGGATTGTTGAAATTGATGCCAAGATTAAAAAGGACATCAAAGCTCCCGTCGGTAAAACTGGTCAAACGTCAGAGGTTCAGTTGGTCAATAACGACCTTCAGAGCCACTTGGCCAATGTTGCCGCGCAAGTGGAAAAGTTAGACAGTGATGTCGAGCTCCTAAAAGCGAACGCCCATCTTTTAGATTTCACAGATACAGTGAAATACCACGTAGCGCTGGACGACCCGAAGCATCCCTTCGATCCAGCGCTTTACAAACGTAAAGATCAAGAGACCCTTTTCATTCATCAACTGTCCATTGATGAAGATAAATATTTACAAAAAGCTCAGAAATTAGAAAAAGTGATCGAAAAGATTGCGATCGACAAGTATAGTGTTGAAACGAGTGGATTAATGGATGGTGATAAAAGATATTATTTATCAAGAAGTCATGTTGGTCTTGATGTTAGTAAGGAACAAGATCATGTCATGATGAATGACTTCTATTACTCACGCTTTACTTCCGAATTGGAGAAGGTTGACGGTGTATTTTCCGCTTGCTTTGCTAAGGATGGTGACATTAAAAATTTGTCCTGCTATCTTCTTCCAGATGAACTCAAGGACTATTTTAATAAAATATATAAAATCACAGTAAGTCTTAATGGAGAAAAGGGTTTGGTAAGAGATTTTTCGACAGATCCCTTTCAGTTAATTGACTTTCAAGATGATTCTCAAAATAATTCCCTTTACAAAAAAAGAATCACTACATTTACTTTTGTTCCAGGGTTTAATTATCGTCTTCGAAGCAGGCGCATGCTTGATTTGAGCTTCATGGGATATCCTACATTTCTAGTAAATTCCATGTCTATCAGCATGAAATTTAATAACATCAGCGACTTTGAAACGCTCAAGAAAGTCAAAGGTGGCGCTTTTAAAATCACGCCTGAAAAAAGCCTTTTTTAAAAGCGGGTGAGAGGGCTGACGTTTGGGACCATGGGCTCTACTCAAGGGAGGCTCATGGCGTACACGCTGGCCTAAACCCCGCTTCGCAGCTCAACTGCCGATGAGCTTTGGCTTTCTCTTGATCTAGGGGCGTTCCGATCCCACGGGTGTAGAGTACGCTTAACGTAAAGTGCGTGAGAGGAAGTGCTGGGCGCACGTCGCTATCCGTCATCGTCCACCAGTAGGCGGCTCGCTGTTGATCCTCGTCCATCGAGGTAAAGAGGAGCAACAAGGTCCCCGTGGCGTTTTCCAGGTCTTTGTTTTGTCGCACCTCCGCTTCCTTGGCTGTCGCCAACAGAAGGTCTTCTTCAGGAAACGCCTCAAACCAGTGGGCTAATTCTCGTTGTGCGTTGGGGTTTTGTTGTTCAAGCCCCGCGACCAAATCATGCGCCTTCTGACGAGTTTCGGGCGAGAAATCTAACCCAAAAGCGTTTTGGCAAAGACCTAACCCCAGCACCAAGGGTGCAATAACGTTT
The DNA here is from genome assembly GCA_020025955.1 of Sutterella sp. GTDB lineage: Bacteria > Pseudomonadota > Gammaproteobacteria > Burkholderiales > Burkholderiaceae_F > Sutterella. The sequence continues at coordinate 16,726 of JAHHRF010000018.1, read as the reverse complement.
AAACCTTTAAAGGCAGCGGTATTCGCTTTCGTGGTCATCATGGGGGAGGGCTCCATAGCGTCTGTAGACAAGGAAAGGGGCAGTGGTTTCTCCTCCATTGTAGGTCGAAAAAGGGAAAACCAAGGGAAACAAGATTGAGACGGGGCGAGAAGGAAAAACAAAAAAAACGCACCGCCCGTTTTTGTCTCTAGGGAAACTAAACGGAAACAGTGCGTTTCTTTCTTCTTTTAGGTGGGCGTTACGCCCACTTAAAGTGCGTCGTTATTGAGCGCTTTCAGCCTCGTCATCCTTCTTACGACGATTGCTCCCCGCCACCATATCAAAGCGGAAGAAGCGGCATTCCAAGGGACCGTTAAAGAGTACGGTCTTGCGAGCGGCCTTTAAGCGCATCTGGGAGGGAAGGGTACGGTCGGACGTGAGCATCCAAGCGGTCCACCCCGCGAAATTGCCCTTTAAGTGGTCGGCAAAGACCTTCATCATGGACTGAATGGACGCGGACTTCGGGTTCGATTGCTCACCGTACGGGGGGTTCGCAATCAAGACGCCGTTTTCGCCCTCTAAGGGCATCACCTCACGGGCATCCCCCGTGGTGAACGACAAGCGACCGTCTTCAATCAAGTCATTGAGCCCCGCACGCATGGCGTTTTCGTGGGCTTTTTCAACGACCAAAGACGAAATATCCGAGCATTGAATCTTCACCGTGGCATGGCGATTGACCATGGCCATGGCATCTTCACGGAGTTCTTTGAATTGCTCATTGTCGAAGTTTTCTAACTTCTCAAACGCGAATTCACGATAAAGCCCCGGCGCCAAATTCATGGCCATGTGCGCGGCTTCAATCCCGATGGTGCCCGACCCGCAGAAGGGATCGACCAAGGGTTGCTCCGGCGTCCACCCTGCGAGCATTAAGAGGCCCGCAGCCAAATTTTCCTTCAAGGGGGCTTCCCCGTGCGTTAAACGCCAACCGCGCTTAAAGAGGGCTTCACCGGCCAAGTCGATGTAGAAGGTGACGCGGTCATAGGTTAAAAACGCGGCAATACGCACATCAGGACGGTGGCGAGCCACGTCCGGGCGACGACCCGCTAAGTCACGGAAACGGTCGCAAATGCCGTCCTTGATACGCAACACCGCAAAGTCTAAGGACTCCAACGGGCAACGCTGGGCATTCGCGGACACTCGAATCGTATGGTCGGCCGAGAAATACTTTTCCCAGGGGGTCTTAACGGCAAGCGCATGAATGTCGCGCGTATCCCAGTACTCGGCGTGTGCCACTTCCATGAGCACACGACTGGCGGTACGGGACCACAAACAAACGTTCATGGCGACGCCTTCGTCCCCATAAAAGCTCACACCGCCCTTGCCAGGCTTAATGTCCCGGCCCCCTGCGCGGGTGATTTCGTCCGCTAAAAAGGTTTCCAGCCCAAAGGGGCAAACGGCGTAAAAATTGTGATTGGCCATACGTTTTGGATTCGTTCCTAGATGAATTTAAATTAATCCGCTAGTTTACTCGCTTTTTTCCCTCTTTGACGGGGCGCGGCGTCGATATCCACCAAAGAAAACCGCCCGAGGGGGCGAGACGCCCCGACGAGCGGTAAGCGAGCGATTTTTTCTTTAGTGACGACCTTGCCCCTGGCCCAAGACCACAAACTTTTGGCTCGTGAGCCCTAAGAGCCCCACCGGACCGCGGGCATGGAGTTTGTCGGTGGAAATGCCAATCTCGGCCCCCAACCCATATTCAAAGCCGTCCGCAAAGCGTGTGGAGGTGTTGTGCATGACGGAGCTTGAATCCACTTCCACGAGGAACTGTTCAGCGGCGTGGACGTTTTCAGTAATGATGGCATCCGTATGGTGCGAGCCATGCGTATTAATAAAGTCAATGGCCTCGGCTAACGACTCCACCACCTTAATACTGATAATCGGGGCGTTATATTCCGTGTCCCAATCTTCTGGCGTTGCGTCCACCGCCGAGTAGCCACTTTGCTCCACGATGCGGCGACTCAATTCATCGCATCGCATTTCCACCCCTTTATCGTAAAAGAGCCTGGCCATGTCGGGTAAAAACTTAAAGGCCACCTTTTTGTGCACAAGCAAGGTTTCCGTGGCATTGCAAGGGGCATAGCGCTGGGTCTTGGCGTTTTCGGTAACCGTTAACGCCATCTTTAGATCCGCATCTTTGTCCACATACGTGTGACAGATCCCGTCCAAATGTTTAATCATCGGGACGCGAGCGTCTTTGGCGAGTCGCGCGACTAAACTCTTTCCCCCGCGAGGAATCAAGACGTCCACCCACTCAGGCGCCGTGATTAAGGCGCCTACGAGATCGCGGTCGGGTGAGTCAATGAATTGCACGGCGTCCTTGGGAAGCCCCGCTTCCGAGAGGGCAGCCTTGATGCAGTTGGCAAGCACGCGATTGGTGGTTAAGGCTTCCGAGCCCCCACGCAAAATGATGGCGTTACCGGCTTTGAGCGCCAGAATGGCCGCATCGATCGTGACATTGGGACGGGCTTCATAAATCATGGCCACCACCCCTAAGGGGACGCGCATGTGACCCACGCGAATCCCGGAGGGCTGACGCGTCATGTTGGAAATTTCCCCGATGGGATCCGGCAACCCCAACACTTGGGTGACGCCCTCCATCATGGCAGCGAGGCGCGCTGGGGTGAGGGCTAAGCGATCTAAAAAGGCCTCATCGAGCCCTTTGGCTTTGGCCCCTTCAAGGTCCTGGCGATTAGCCTCCAGAATGGCGGCTTCATTGGCTTTTAAGTGGGCGCGCAAATGCGTTAAGCATTGGGCCTTCGCGTCGGGTGAGGCTTTCGCCATGAGGCGCGAGGCAGCACGCGCTGCGCGCCCCAGCCGATCGATATAGTCACGGGCGTCGGACATCTCCACACTCCTTTTTCTTGGGTGGGTGGTTTAACCCTTTTGATACGGGGGAAACCACAAGTTTCTTTCCACCTATTCTAGAGAAGGCGTGGACCCTAGGTTGGGTCATTCTGGTCACGATGTGCGTTAACCCAGCTGCCTTGGGGGATTGTCCTTAGCTCGCTAAAAAGAGCGCCACACTTTTGATTTCAATCCAGGGGTCGGTATCGCGGTTTTTCACCACGAGCCCTTTACTAATCTTGTCGATTTCCCCGCAGATGATGTAGGCGTTTTTGAGTTTGTTGAGGCTCAAACGTCGGGCAGCACGGCGCATGGCGTCCGTGGCGTAAACGCCCTTGGGGTAGGCGTTACCTTGATCCATCCCACTACGAAGCAAAATGAGTTTATTGATTTCGCTAGTTAAAATCCCCACCACGATGGGTAAGGGCTCTTCTTGGGCTTGTAGCCCATCAATAATGCGGCTCACGCGCACGGCGTCCCCCGCATGAAGGGCATCCGTGAACGTCGAATAGTCAAAGCGGGCGTTATTGACCACCCCTTTTTCAATGTCGTCTCGCGTAAGTTCCCCCTCTGGGGCATAGAGCGCTAACTTTTCTACTTCTTGGGCGGCCGCCATTAAGTTCCCTTCAACGAGGTCGGCAAAGTACTCGAGCGCTTCTTTCGTAGCGCTTTGGTTGTGGCGCGCCATGCGCTCCGCTAACCACTTCGGTAACTCTCGGCGCCCCACGACGTCGGCTTTGACCACATGGCACGCCTTGGTGGTGTTTTTCCACCAAGCGGTTTTCTCCGTCGCCCAATCGTCCGTGGACAAGGGAATGTAGAAAATCGTCACCACGCCCGATAAGGGGTGAGATAAAAACGCTTCTAAGGCTTTGGCCCCTTTGAGCCCGGGCTTGGCCGAGGGAATGCGGACTTCTAAAATTTTCTTGTCGGCAAACATCCCCACGTCGGCCGCCGCCATCGAGAGCTGCGACCAGTCGGAGTTGGCGCCCATTTCTAACACTTGACGATCGGTGAAGCCGTCCGTGCGCAAGCGCTGACGCAAGCGGTCACAGGCTTCAATCATGGCAAATTCTTGCGTGCCCGTAATCAACCAAAAGGGAGCAGGTTCCCCGCCTTGGGTGGTTTCGTCGTACGTGGAATCAATGTGGTTTGCTTTGTATTGCGCCATGCCGAGAAAAGTAAAGAAGAAAAGTGAAAAAAGAGGGTAGGGACGGATCCCGAGAGAGGGGGAGAAGAAAAAAGGGAGCGAACAACGGCGCCCCCTTTATCGTTCCCCATTAGGGGGCTTTCGGCTCCAGTGCGTAGAGCATGGCGATGATTTGTTCCACCAAGTCAAACGTCATGTCACGGTAGAGCGTTGCTTCTTCCGAATTCTGCGTTAAGTAATTGTCTTCCGAGTAGTTGATGTCACGAATGGTCGACAAGCGCGTCACCGGAATGTAGTCCTCGCCCGAGGGGGACGTGAGTCGGAACTGCACGGCGCTTTCTAATCGGTATTCACGAACGCGACCCGCGTCGTTTAACGTCAGCACGTCTCGCGACTTCGATTCGTTAACCAATTCCAGAATGGCTTCGGCGTCTTCCGGACGGTGCACCAACGTTAACGTCGTTTGCGCACGCAAACGGCGTTCTAACCACGAAGAGAAGGGCGTATTGGGGGGCATCTTTAAGTAAAGCGTCTTAAAGGGCACTTGGGCGGTACCGCGCAAATGAAAGCCACACCCCGTTAAGGTGAGGGCGCTCGCTAAAGAAAGGCCCGCGAGAAGCGTACGTCGTGAAGTCACCAGAAATCTCTCGTTTAAGGGGAAAAAGGAAAACGTAAAGACTCATTATAAAGCCCTTAGGCTCACGGCGATTGTCTCTTTGTGTGGGCAAAATATAATAAAAGAGCCTTTATTCGTTTCGGAGCCTTACGTCATGACGGTTAGTGTATCGACCTTTTACTTGCAAGCCCTTCGCCGACTGCCTGGGATGGGGCCCGTGACGATTTTGGGGTTCTTGTCGGGGGAGTTGACGTTACCCAACGCGCTCGACCATGAAGCGGTCTTCACGCAACTCAAAGCCATTGAGCGCTTCACGACGAAAAAGCGCATTAAGTCGGCACTCGAAACACTCACCTTAGACGGGTGGCTCTCGCACTGCACAGACGTGCAAAACCACTTGGACGCGGTCTCGCGCGCCAACGTCGGGATTCTCGGCTACTTTGATGAGGTCTTTCCAGAGCGCCTACGGCACTGCCCCGCCACGACGGAAGGGCAAACCGGCAAAGAAGATCCCCCATTGTGGCTCTACTATCAAGGGAATCTCGATTGCTTACAAGCGCCCGCCTTGGCCGTGATTGGGAGTCGTGAGCCCACCGAGAACGGTCAAAAGGCTGCCACCTTTTTCGCCTCTCGCTTTGCGGAAAGCGGCTTTAATATCGTCTCGGGGCTTGCCGCGGGATGCGACGCCGCGGCGCACCGAGGGGCGTTAGCGGTTAAAGGGCTCACCACGGCGTTTCTTGCCTTTGGTCACAACCACCCTTTGGATGCGGAACTCGCGCAAGCGATTCTTGAGGGAAACGGCCTTCTCTTATCGGAATACCCCCCGCACGTTCAAAACGAGCCCTATATGTTTGTAAAGCGCGATCGCCTACAAGCGGGGCTCGCACACGCCACGCTCGTCATTCAAACCAAAGTGGATGGCGGCACGATGCACGCCGTGCATGCGACGCAAAATGCACGAAAGCCCTTGTATGTGGTGGTCTATCGCCAAAGCGCAGACCTGGTCTCCCCCACGGTGGCAGGAAACCAGCTTTTATTAGATGCTGGCTACGCCCAGCCCATGGGCTCGAACTCGGTGGACTTCACCGTGGATGAACTCTTGGTGAGGTTGCGAAACGACGCCACAACGCGCTAACCCAAGAAAACGCGCGACGCGGACGTTTCATTTTCGCTTTTCGAAAAAGCCGTTCGCTATTAACTTCTGCGTGAGGCGAGGCGCGTCCCCCGGGGGAGAATCGCTGATGGTCAGGCTTTTTGGGATGTTAGGGTTATTGCCCAAAAGGAGTAGGGCGCTCACTCCTCTCACTGATGAAAATGGGGACGCAACAGTGGGATAATTAACCCTATAGAAAAAAAGAAGGGCGATTTGTCCGATACTTAGGGTTTCTACTAACAGTAGTTACCCGTGCAAATGGACTAGTTCCTTTGGTGAACAGGCTCATTTACAAAAGCAATCGCCTTTTCATTATCGATAGTTTTGCAACGCGAACTTTTCAGCGCCAAAAAGCGTAAATCCTTGTGCGCGCTAGGAAAAATACCTTTTTCGCAAATTGATAAAAGGTCGTTATCCCCGAAAAGAATAACGCGGTGAAAACCCATAAAACATCACTTAATCAGGGCTAAATCGACACGTTATTAATAACCTGACCTCGCTATTCCTAATGTGAATAACGGTGAAATATTGAGGTATTGAAAATCATTATCAATTGTGGTGTTTTTTGATATCTGCAAAGGGCATTTTTCACATTTCGTAAAAATTTCGACTTTGATTTATATCAAGTTGTAACGTGAGGTTAATAAAAATGACGGTTGATATAGTGAATTTGTCTGGAGGACGAGATGACCACTGACCAGTTGAGCTACTACCACTTGAAGGTGTTCCTGGCTGTGTATCGACACAAAAGCGCCGGAGCAGCGTCAGCGGAACTGGGGGTCACAAATTCAGCAATTAGTCGCTCGTTGAAATATTTGCGAGAAGTATTTTCTGACCAATTATTTATTCGAACGGCTAATGGGTATATTCCCACTGAAAAAGCGACCACGATCTCTCCGAGAATCGAGAAAATCGTTTCGGAATATCGCCAGTTATTTAAAGGCCAATCGCACTTTGACCCTGAAAACTTTGAAGGGGTTTTCGAAATTCGTGCTTACGACGAATTCAGTTACGCCGTCCAGGATGTGATTGATAACGTCATTCGAAAGAAGGCACCGAAGATTCGATTTAAAGTCCGAATCCTTACCTATAACTGCGTTCCTGAACTCATTAATGGCGACGTTGATTTCGCCGTCGTTTATGAGGGGTTTGACGATAAGCGCTTGAATTTCGAGTGCTTCGCGCATACCGACGATATCTACCTACTGCTGAGAAGCGGTCATCCTTTACGACAGCTCGAAACGATTACGACGGACGATATTGCAAAGTATCCGCTCCTGGAAATTGACAACTATCAAGATTTAAGTTGTCCGCTTCTAGTGGATCTCTGCAGTGAAGACGGCAAAGTGATGCAGGTCAAGGCCTACACCGAAAGCGTGGCCTCCGCCGCACGAATCCTGGAAACCAGTGATGCCGTGACGGTGATGTGCAATCAATTTACCCGACAGTTCGCCGATATGATGCCGGGCCTTTCGTATATCAAGATTCCTCCGCACATTTTGCATCGCATCATTAATAAGCGATGTGAAGTCAGACCAATTGGCAACTACGTTGTTTATGGCAATGCCAACCTGTCGGATGCCTTCCGATGGGTAAAAGACGAGTTGATCAGTGGTCTGAGTTTGGCTTGGGATAAAGCCAAGAGTCGACCGGAATCGACGGATTAACGAAAGAGCCCTTTCTTAGTAACGCATCCTGTCACTCCTGACTTTGTCCCTTGGGAAATGATGGTTCATTCGGACCCTAATTTTTGAGAATGAACCGTTCGTCAGGAGATGACTATGCCAAAGCTCACTCGCAGAAACTTGCTGCAAGGAGTGGGGGCCAGTGTTTTTGCGGGCAGTATGTCCGGGCTGATCCCCAACACCGCCAACGCGATGAATTCGATCGGGGCCAATCCGGTTTTGCTCGACAAGCGTGCAGGTATTAAGAAATATCACACGTGTTTGCGTAACTGCGCAGACCGTTGCCTTATGCGTTTTACCGTCCAGGATGGTCGTATGACCTATGTGACGGGCGCCGATGAACAAGAAAAGTCGGGTTCTTGCCCCTGCGTTAAGGGCTTGACCTACGTGGAATACACGTACGCTCCCGACCGTATCCTTCACCCGATGGAACGCATCGGCCCGAAGGGTTCCGGTAAGTGGCGTCGTATTACGTGGGAACAGGCTTGGGAAAAGTTAATCACCAAGACCCACGAAACCGTCAAGAAGTATGGCGCTGAAGCCGTGATGCCGTATTCCTACTCTGGGAACTATGGCGCCATTGGTATGCGCGGTGCTGACCGCTTCTTCAACCGCTTAGGCGCTACCGTCCTTGACCGTGTGGTCTGTACGGAAGCCGGCGTGGAAGGTTACGGTAGCGTGACGGGTACCACCGACGGTCCCGACCCCGAAGATATCCAGAACGTCGATTGCTACGTGTCCTGGGGCTTCAACGAAACGGTTTCTAACGTCCACGGTATTAAGTACATCAACCGTGCTCGCGATAAGGGTGCCAAAGTATTGGCCGTGAACCCGAACCGTACCCCGATTTGCTCGCAGGCCGACGTTTACCTCCAGCCCAAGCCCTCCACCGACGCGTGGGTCGCTAGCGGCGTGATGAAGTACCTCGTTGCCAACGACTTGATCGACCATGACTTCATCAAGAACTGCTGTATCGGTGCTGATCAGCTCTTTGATCGCTTAAACGAAATCAGCTGGTCTGACATCGTTCGCATCACGGGCTTGAAGCGCGAAGACATCGAACGCTTTGCTGACATCTACGGTCACTCCCAGCGTTGTATTCTCCGTGCCGGTTACGGTATGCAGCGTAACTACAATGGCGCTCGTATGACGCGTGCCATCGGTTTGATGCACGCCTTGCGCGGGTTCTTCGATAAGCCCCATTGCGGTCTTATCTACGATAACGTGCGCGGTATCGTGGGCATGAACTTGAACATCGGTCGCGGTAACTACCTCCGTAAGGGCAACCCCCAGCACGTCAACATGACGGACTTGGCCTTTGCCTTGCGCGGTGAAAACCCGACGACGGAAGGTCGCCCCATCAAGCCCATTCACATGCTTGTGATCTATAACGGTAACCCCGTTGCCGTGTCCCCAGAAGCCCAGACCGTTATCCAGCACTTGAAGCGCGATGACATGTTTGTGGTCGGTATGGACATGATCATGACCGATACGCTCGAATACTGCGACTTGATCCTCCCGGCCTCGTCCCAGTTCGAAGCCGATGACGTCATCGCTGACTACAACGGCTGGTACGTGCAGATCTGTGAAAAGGTCATCGAACCCTTGGGTGAATCCAAGCCTAACTGGACGTTCTTTGCCGAATACGGTCGCCGTATGGGCTTTAAGGACTCCGCCTTCCGCGATACCCAGTTGGACATGATCCGTCAGTTCTTGAACACGGATACGCCCTGGTACAAGGATGTGACGTTAGAACGCTTGCAGAAAGAAAAGTTCATCCATCTTCCCTATCCGGAAAGTGTGCCGGTTCGCTCTGGCGGCCGCGCTCAGACCCCGTCTGGCAAGATCGAACTCTACTCGGAATTCATGGCCAAGCATGGCTTTAACCCGACGATTGACTTAACGCTTTGCGAAGAAGAAATGCCGCCCGAAGAGCAGAAGCTTCCCTTCCGTATGCTCTCCCCGGGGATCCCGCAGCGTGTGAACTCCTCGTTCTACAACGTGAAGTACATGCGTAACTTCAACGCTTACGAATGTGAAATCCATCCGGCTGACGCTGAAAAGCTTGGCATCAAGATGGGGGATCGTATCCGCTTAACGAACCCGTATGGCAAGAAGACCAATACGAATACGTTGACGACGGCCAAGCTCACGGATATGGGTGGGTGCTCTGCGTATCACTCCACTCGCGTCAACATCGAAAAAGCTTAATGCCCGGAGTCAACCATGTCGATTAATAAACTTCAAAAAGGTTTCGTTTTCCGTCAGGAAAACTGCGTGGGTTGCGGCGGTTGCACTGTAGCCTGTCAAGTCCATAACGAACTCCCTGAAGACGTTCGCTTCCGTAAGGTTGATCTTTACGAAGTGCGCGACTCCAAGGGCCGTGTGCGCGATGTGTGGTTATCCCACGCTTGCATGCACTGCGAAAACCCGAGCTGCATGTCGGTTTGTCCCGCCAAGGCCTTTGTCCAGCGTGACGACGGGATCGTGGTGTTGGATCGTAGCCGCTGCGTCGGCTGCGGTATGTGCTCGCAGGCTTGCCCCTACGACGCCATCGTGATGAGCAAGAAGGACGGTCGTGCTGCCAAGTGCAACATGTGCGTCGAACTCTTGGATGCGGGCTTGAACCCCGCTTGCGTGGATGGCTGCCCGGTGGGTTGCTTGTCTGTGGACAATGTCACGCAACTGCTCAAGCAGGATCCGCGTGCCCAGCGCAATGGGATTGGCTACAAGTCCGGTCCTAACAAGCCCAATATGGTCATTGTCCGTAAGCGTGCTTAATGGAGGAGACCATGACGAACCCCACGCATTCCTTGCACGTCTTTAAAGAAGTGCTCTTTCATGCCGGTGACGCTAACGCGTATCGCGCCTTAGGGATTTGGGCCAATGCTAACGGTGATACCGCCTTAGCCACGGCAGTTGAGGAAGCCCTTAAGAACGTTGATGACGCGGAAGCGGACTTCAACCGCATGTGTATCGGTCCTTACAAATTGACGGTTCCGCCTTACGAGAGCGTTTGGCGCAGTCCCGGTCGCACCATGAACACGCGCTACAGTGCCGCGGCGAAATACGCCTACGCCGAAGCCGGTTTATCGGTGAACCCCGACTTCAACGAGCTCTCGGACTTTATCGGTAACGAACTCGAATTCTTGTCGATTCTCTTGATCGCCAAGGTCGAACACGCGGCCGCTGGGAACCCGGAATTAAGCGAAATGGCGCAAGAAACGGCCGATCGCTTTTGGGCCGAACACTTGGGTCACTGGTACAAGGACTTCTTAGAAGGGATTGTCAAGGAATCGGGGCACCCGTTCTGGGGCCAGTGGGCCGTCAGTCTCCAACGCGTCTTAACCGAAGGGTTTGGCGCCATTGAGCTTCGTTCGACGATGACTGGTATGGAGGTTCCTGTCTCTGCACCCGTTTCCTTAAAAGGAAAAGATCATGCGTAACATTCTTTCTCTCGCAACGCTTTCGCTTCTTTCGCTGAAAGCCTCTGCTGAACCCGTGGTTGAACATCAGCCCGAGTTCTGGACCCCCGTTCAGACTAACGTCATGAACAACGACATTCCGCAGTACCTCGGCTACTTGGATAACGCCCCCTTAAAGGCGACCTATAGCCCGGACGCGGTTGGCGAAGGTACGTTGAACATGCTGCATCACGCAGAATTGTTCGGCAACCTCATTCTCTTGAGCGTAGTGGGTGTCGCCATCCTCTTCGCCATCTTCTTAGCGATCAACGGTCGCGCCAAGCTCCACCACGGTTTCTCGGGTGAATTGGTCGATCGCTGGACGTCGGGCGACGTGGCACTCCACTGGTTGGCGGCTATTCCCTGCGTTGTCTTGATCCTCTCTGGCGTTGTGATTGGTGCCGGCCGTATTTGGCTTGAACCCATCATGACCCCGAGCCACTACACCGGCATGATGAATTTCATGGTCGTGCTCCACAACACGCTCGCTTGGCCCTTTGCCATCGGCGCCGTGTGGCTCCTCGGTAAGTGGTTCCGTAAGCAGCTTCCTGAAGCTTGCGACATCAAGTGGTTTGCCACCTTAGGCGGCTACATCAACTTCGGTCGCTTCAAGGGCGCTCACCCGGACGCTGGCTTTGCCAACGCTGGTGAAAAGGCCTTCTTCTGGACGTTTGCGCTCTTTGGGATCGTCTTGATCGTCTCGGGCTTCGTGCTCTTTGATCCGGACTTCTTATCGGGTCTCGGTAAGCAGGCTCACAACACCGCCTTGATCGCTCATATCGTGGGCGCCATCATCCTCGGTGCCTTCTCGGTGGTCCACATCTACATGGGTGCGGTCATGAGCGAAGGGGGCTTGGAAAACATGCTCTCGGGCAAGTGCGATAAGAACTGGGCTATCCAGAACCACAATCTCTGGTACGACGAAGTCTACGGTGAAAAGAAGCCGGTCGAAGGTGACGTCGTGGAAGTGGCTGCCGAAGAGGCCACCCCGTCGGAAGCCAAGGCTGACGACGCGAAGGGTGAAGCGCTTTCGGTTGCTGACGAGTTCGAGGCCGACAAGGCCCAACCCGCCAAGGCTTAAAGCCTCACGCCCTCTCACCCTCTTGGGGACAACCCCTTTGTCCCCAAGAGGACGACCCCCTACTGTGGAGATAACTATGTTTGACCGTCGTTCCTTTTTAAAGCTCTTGAGTTCGGGTGCTACCTTAGCGCTCGTGCCCTCGGCTGAACTCTTAGCGAAGACCCCTGGTAAGCGCTATGCCATGGTCTTTGACGTGCGTCGCTGTACGGGGTGCTTATCCTGTACCGTGAACTGCTCGATTGAAAATAACGTCCCTGAAGGTCGCGCCCGTACGGCCGTCGTTCAGCAGACCGTTCAAGGCAAGAAGGGTACCGCTATCCTTTCCATGCCCAACCAGTGTAACCACTGTGAAAACCCGTCCTGCGTGAAGGTTTGCCCGGTTAAGGCCACCTACAAGCGCGAAGAAGACGGTATCGTCGTGATCGACTACGACCGCTGCATCCACTGTATGGCTTGCGTCTCCGCTTGCCCGTACCACGCTCGTAAGGCCGATCCCACGCACCAAGTGCCCCCGGAAAAGTGCAACTTCTGTATCCACCGCGTCCAGGAAGGTTTACTCCCGAGCTGTGTGGAAAGCTGCATTGGCGGCGCCCGAGTGTTTGGTGACTTAAATGATCCGACCAGCGAAGTCTACGAATTAGTGAAGTCCAACAAGGTCTACACGCTCTTGAACAAGTACGACACGCGCCCGAACATCTACTACATCGGTTTGCCTGAGGTCTTGAACGAAGAAGAGATCCTCACCACGAACCCCGCTCTCAACCAGCGTTAAGGAGTCCATGATGGCTAACGAAAACAAAACGCCGAACTTCGGCAACGCTGTCGCCCCTGAACTCGTTTGCAAGGACGGTGACATTGCCGTTCGCGACGGGATCCGTCTTGGCTTTACCCGTTGCTTTACCTGCAACAACATGTGCGGCCTTCGCTACCGTGTGGACGAAGCCACGAACACGATTACTCGTGTTTCCGGCAACCCCTACTGTGAAGTCGTAACGGGCGGCAAGCCCTTACCCTTGGCTTACCCCGTGAAGGGCGCCTACAAGATGCTCATGGGCGAAGCCGGTTTGAAGCACCGTGCCACGAGCTGCGGTAAGGGTGCAGCCGGTATCGCTTGCGCCACCGACCCGCGTCGTGTGACGAGCGTCTTAAAGCGCGCTGGCAAGCGTGGTGAAAACAAGTGGAAGACCATCTCCTACGAGCAGGCCTTGCATGAAATCGTGGAAGGGGGCGACCTCTTCGGTGAAGGCCACGTCGATGGGCTCCGTGCCATCCGTAAGTTGGACGAAGCGGTGGTGCCGGGCTACCCCGAATTTGGCTCCAAGGCTAACCAGCTCTTTGCCACCTTTAACGAAGAAGACACCTTGCGTGGGAGCTTCTACTCCCGCTTCGTGCGCTCCTTTGGTTCCGTGAACTTAACCACCAAGCACGCCTATTGCGGCGCTGGGATCGGTGTGGGCTATTCCTTAGGCTTGGCCCCTGAAGTCTCCGCCGGCATGTGCGATTGCGACTGGGATAACTTCGAATTCGCACTCTTCATTGGTACGTGCCCGGGCGGTTCCGGCGCCAGTATCAACCGTACGGGTCGTGCCATTTCGGACGCTCGTGTGAACCGTAACGCCAAGTACGTTGCGGTGGATCCGGTGCTTCGTCCTGAAGTCGCTCAGAACACGTCCGCTCGTTGGGTTCCGATTAAGCCCGGTACCGACACGGCCTTCCTCTACGGTTTGGTTCGCGTCATCCTCGACGAAAAGCGCTATGACGCCGATTTCTTGAGCTTGCCGAGCGAAGCTGCCGCGAAGGCCGCCGGTGAAGTCAACTGGAGTAACGCCACCCACTTGGTGGATGTGAACACCCAGACCATGCTGGACGCCGAAGTCGTGGGCGTGGGTAAGGCTGGCGAAAACGTCGTTTACCAGGACGGTAAGTTAGTGAGCGCGGAAGCCGCCACCCAGGGTGAACTCTTCAAGCGCGGTGTCGTGAAGACCCCGAAGGGTGAAATGATCCAGGTCGCGACGAGCTTGCAATTGCTCCGTGACGAAGCGCACAAGTTTAGCCTCCAGGCTTATAGCGAACGTTGCGCGATCCCTGTGGACACCATCCAGCAGGTCGCTCGCGAATTCTGCGCGCACGGCCGCCGTGTCGTGGCGATGAGCAACACCGGCACGTACGCTAACGACGGCGCCATGGCTGCTTGGTTGATCTGTATCCTTAACTCTCTCGTGGCTTCTCACGATGCCAAGGGCGGTGCCATCTACGGGATGGGTGCCTTTATGGGCTTTGAAGGTCGCTACGACTTGGATACGATCGAAGGCGCTCCCGATTTAGACGGCGTCATGAACGTTTGCCGTAACGGTGCCTACGAATCCTCTACGGAATACAAGAACAAGGTGGAAAGCGGTCGCAATCCGTATCCGGCCAATCACTTGTACCATCCGATGTTCCCGGAATACACGGCTGCCAACACCGCTGAAATGCTCGTTGCGCAGGTCAATGGCGACCCCTACAAGGGTAAGGCGCTCTTTAACTGGCGCAGTAACGCGTTGTATAGCGCGAGCTCCATGGACCACCGTGTGGAAGAACTCTTGGCTGATCCGAAGGAACTTCCGTTGTTTGTCGGTATTGACGCCTACATCAACGAAACCAACAAGTACGCGGACTACATCATTCCTGACCGTGTGATGTTCGAAGAGTATGGGTGCGACCGTACCTGGGGTAACTATGACGTGTGCGTTGTGGCCGGTGTCCCGGTTCTCGAACCGCGTACCGTCAAGAACGCCGAAGGTAAGCACGTCTGCATGGAAACGTTCTTGCTTGACGTCGCTGACCGCATGAAGTTGCCTGGCTTCGGTAAGGGTGCCATTCCTGTGAAGGATAGCGCTGCCGTGGACCTCGCCACGTTTGACGATTGGCATACGCGCTACATGGCCAACATCGCCGCGCAGTGCGAAAACTTGCCCGAAGTCACGGACGAAGACCGTCAGTTTGCTGGGCTCGATCGCGCCATGAAGATGGTCGCTCCCCACGTCACGGAAGACGAAGCCAAGCAGATTGAATCGCTCCTCTCGCGTGGTGGCTACTACGATCATGCAGAACGCTATGACGGCGAATTCATGGTCGGCGGTGGCGGCAAGTTCTTGCAGTTCTTCAACCCTGCCTTGCCCCAGATTCGTCACTGCTACAGCGGTAAGCCCTTCCCGGGCCTCCCCCTCTTAGAAGATCCGCGATTCTTCGACGGTTCCTTCTGGAAGGATCACTGGAAGCCTGAAGACTATCCGTTGAGCTTCACGAGCTTTAAGCCGGCACTTCGTTCCAACTACGCTGGGGCCTACCCGCGTGTGGTCGAAAACTCGCCCGCTAACCACATCATCATCCATCCGTTAACCGCGGGTAAGTACAGCGTTCGTACGGGTGATTTGGTTCGCATCGTTTCGGCTAACGGTGAACCCGTTGAAGGGATCATCCAGGCTGACGAAGGCGTGGCCTTGAATACGATTAGCGTCGCTCACTGCTATGGTCACTCGGCCTACGGTAGCGAAGACCGCGAAATCGACGGTAAGGTCTTCCCGGGCATCAAGTCTCGCGGCTTAGGGACGGCTGTGAACCAGATGCTTCCGCATGACCCGACCCGTATGGGTGTGGCGAGCCTCTTGAACGACTACTGGATTGCCGGCATGTGCCGTACGGGCATTCCGGTTCGTATCGAGAAGGTCTAACCACAACCAAAAAAATTCCTCCCCCGCAAGCCAGATCTTGGTACTGGCTTGTGGGTCTCTCCTAGAGGAAAGGTGGTTTAGTCCACCGGATGGTGCGCTTGGACGTGGGGTGTCTGGGCGCATTATCTTTTTTTTCATATCTCCTGAAGGAAGGATCTCAGCTCTTTGGGGCTGGGGTCCTTTTTGTTTGTGGGGGGAAGAAGAAAAGGGAGTGGGGGAGCTCTGACATTGGACGAAATCGGGTTGTTTGTATAATGATTGGACCTACGCTTCATACCGAACCTAGCGCCATATAACAGGAGGGACAATGAATACTGAACAAAAGATTGACGTCGCGGCTCAAACGCTGAATCGGCATTTAAAGCTCATTGAACAGGTTGAACTCAAGGCCTTGCTCTTTCTTCCGACGGTCGGTGTTTTTCTGTGTTTTATATTCGCTGATTTAAAAGGTTTTAAACCATGGGAATTTCTAAAACTCAGGATTGCTAACCATTTCGACCACTTCTTTATTGGGAGTTATAAGGCATTTGATTCGTTCATCTTTTGTGCTTCAAGTGTGTTGGTCTTGGTGGGATTAGGCTATTTGCTATGGGCGCTGATGCTTAAGCGAAAGACGCAATACTCAACAGTTATGTTCTCTGGGACGGAGCTTGATGGGTTTACGATTGACGAATACGAGGCGGGGTTAAACAAAACCACAAAAGAAGAATGGTACGAAGCGCTTTTAGAACAAATTAGCGTTAGTGCCACGCTTTACAAAGCCAAATGCAAGGCTTGGAATAATGGGGTTCGATGCGCTGTTGTGGGGTTGATTGGACTCTTTTACTTTATTGTTCACGCGGTTCCTTCCTATTATTAGTCCGATGAATAAATTGAACCTCAGCGTCATCAAGGCTGAGGTTCTTTTGTTTGTGGGGGCAGAGGAAAGAGGGTGTAACGATTTTTGTGTCTATGGATTAACATTACGCACAGGAGGCGATC